>JBCCUW010000271.1:0-6155 GCA_039196385.1 Pseudomonadota bacterium | reverse complement strand
CACAGAGGTGGCCCAGGCCGGGCTTTTTCTGGCGAACAACGGATTAAATCCAATTTCCGGGGAGCGCGTGTTGAGCGCAGAACAAAATCGTACTGTTTTGGCGCTTATGTCTACGTGCGGGCTTTATGATGAGTGCGGTAGATTTGCGGTGCGTGTCGGTATTCCGGCCAAGAGCGGGGTTAGCGGCGTGATGCTCGGGATAGTACCTGGGCGCTGCGCGATAGCCTGTTATGGTCCTGCCTTGGGGGCTAAAGGTAACAGCGTGGCCGGGATGGCGATGCTTGAACTTCTGGCGGCTGAGTTGGATTGGTCTGTTTATTAGGAACTTGTTTTTTAAGCACCGGCGTGGCGGCGTCTGGATACCGCCAAAATGCTTTGTGTCCCAGTATGCATGGAACATAGTTGGTGGAGGCGGGGGGAGTTGAACCCCCGTCCGCTGGTCTTCCGCTGTTGGCTCTACATGCTTAGAGTCCGTCAATTAATTTAGCTTCAAACGACCCGACGGTCAGGGTGTTGTCAGCGAGCCCGATTGGTTTTAATGCTTCAACCCCGGGCGAGGTATCCACACGATCCTGCTGCTTTGCCGTCGATTTCTCCTAGCAGGAAACGGATCATCGACGTAAGCGGAGTTTTTAGGCCGCTAGTGCGTAGTTTTCGTCGTTGGCAACTATAAAAGTTACAGCGATTGTTTTACGAGAGTCACTACCCTCTCGGCATGCACCGCAAGTTTCCGAACCCGCGTCGAAACCAAGTCGCCCCCAATTCTTTACTCAATCGAATCTTGATTCGATTGAATTGGGTTACCTATTTTCTGACTGCTCAGGATTGCTTGTCCTGTGCTGGGCGTGTACCTGCTGATTTGGGTTATGTATCTCCTTCTTGTTCAGCTAGTTTTTTCATCTTGTAACGTTTCACTCGTCCCAGTGTGAATATGGGGACAAATTCCGTACATCCTAGCATGTCCTCAAGCGGTCCGTGACTTGGCTTTTTGTAAGCAACTGCCCACACTAGCTCAATGATTCTTCTCGTAGGCATTATGTTCCTCGTGCAGTCGTTTCTCGCTTGGCATTGCGTGAAAACAGGCCGCAGTAAGATTTGGGTCTACGTCATTATGTTTCTGCCCACGATTGGCAGCATTCTCTATGTAATCACCCAGTTGCTGCCTTCATTGCGAGCGTCGGCCGACAACCAGTCCCAGCAACACCCCGAAGATCCATTTGCCAAGCGCGCAGTTGCCGTTAGAGATGTTGCCGAATTGCGGCAAAGTAAGACAAAACTCCTGACAGCTGACCAAGCATTGCCAGAAACGCTGCACTGCCGAGAGCAGCTTGCTGACGAATGCATGTCGCGCGAACTCTATGGCGACGCCGAGGAGCTGTACCTTAGCTGTCTGCAAGGGACACACGCTCAGGACCCCACCATCCAGCTGAAACTTGCTCAGGCTCTCTTTGAGCAGTCGCTATTTGCGCGCGTACGGCTTCAGCTCGAACAACTGATAGAACAGAACCCCGAATTTCGTTCGCCACAAGGACATCTGCTCTATGCCAGAGCTCTCGAGGCGCTTGGCGACAGGGCCGTTGTCGAAGAATACGAAGCGTTGCTGCAGAATTATCCCGGCGAGGAAGCTCGGGTGAGGTATGGCCTGTATCTGCTGGCGCGAGGCGACGTGGCCCGTGCGGAATCGCTTTTTACTGAGTGTGTGTCCCGTTCCCGGAAGGCGCCTCCGCACTACCGTCAGAGTCAGGCCGAGTGGATCGCGCTTGCGCGCGAGCAGTTGCAAAAACCGCCGCATGATCCGGTACACTAAACGTATGTCCCGTTCAAGAATCAAGCTTTCTGCCGCCCTGTTCCTCGGGGCCTGCTTGTTATTCGTGGGCCTGCCGGCCACGGCGCTCGATGCGCGTGCGTTGATCGAACGCGCGACGGAGTTGATCGACGCTGAAGACTACGATCTTGCGCGCAATTACCTCGCCCCGGCGCTGATTGACCCTTACCTCAACCACGCTGAGCGCTCGCGGGCCTATTACTTCCGCGGGTACACGTTCAACGTGCAGGACATGCCTGTGTCCGCTCTGCGCGACTACAACCGGGCGCTGGAGTTTAATCCGCGCAACAGCGTGGCGCTGGTGGCTGTGGGTGTTGCGCATATGCTGGGTCGTGGCACCAGTCGGGATCAGGTGCTCGGCTATGAGTATTTCCAGCAGGCGGCGGCACTGGAGTATGTGCCCGCATACTTCCACATTGGCCGGGCGCTGTTGTTCGGCACCGGAGTGGACAAAAACGTCCCCGAAGCTCGCCAGTTCCTGGAAAAGGCGGCGGATGACGGGCATGTGTCCGCCATGAACCACCTGGCGGCCAGCTATCGCCAGTTCAATGTGGCTCAGCCTCAACCTGAAATTGCCAAAGCCTGGTACGACAAGGCGGTCAACGCGGGCTCAAGGCAGGCTTTGATGTATCTCGCCTACATGTACGCGAATGGGGAGTTCAGCCACTCCGGTGAGGCCCAGCCGGAACAGGCGGTTGACCTGTTTCAACAGGCGCTGGATGCCGGCTTACCCGGCGCGGCGGTTAACCTGGCGCACGCTTATCTGACCGGCGAAGGCGTGGCCCGGGATGAGAAAAAGGCGTTCACGCTTTACCAGCTGGCCGCGCAGTCCGCCCAGCCGGGCAGCTTTATCGGGCTGGGACACGTGTACGAGTTCGGTATCGGGGTCGCCCAGAATCTGCAGCTTGCGCAGCAATGGTATGAGCGGGCGGCTGAAGAAGGTTCGGCGCAGGCGGCCACACGGCTGGTATCTTTCTATCTCCAGAAAGCGGATGAGGCATCGCATGAAGCAGCCGTGCGCTGGTCCCGGCTGGCAGCACAATCCGGTGACGCCCGCGCGCAAAACGATTATGCTTGGCTGTTGGCGACCTCAAAGTTTGCTCACTTGCGCAACGGCACGCTGGCACTGGATGCCGCCCACAAAGCGGTGGCCAAAAACCCCAGCGCACCTTATCTGGATACGCTGGCTGCGGCTTATGCAGAAGTGGGCGACTTCGAACAAGCTGTCGTCACGCAACAGCGAGCGATTGCGGCCATTGGCAGCCATGCTGAAAATGACCAACAGGCGCTGCGGAATGATCTGGAGCGTCGGCTTGAGCTGTATCGCCGCAACCAGGCTTGGCGTGAGTAACAGGTGTTCGAGCAGGCTGAGTGCGTCGAACATCCGCCGTGATGGGTGAATCGGGGAACGGAGATCGGATTGAGTAGCGAAGATAGAACCACGGAAGCCGTGTACGCGGTTATCCAGCAGTTGTTCAGCGAAGGCAAAACAGCGTTCCGTGCCGGTGACGTCGGTGATGTTCTGCGGCAGGGCAATGCGCCGATACCCACCTGGCAGCTGCGCGCGGAGTTCAGCAAACTTGAAGCGCTGAACCGCATCCGCTGCGACGCTGACACCGGTGACTGGCATCTCACTGAAAACACTGGGGTCGATAACTCCTCCCTGCAGGATGCAGGGTAAGCGAACTCTTAGATGCAAAGCCCCATTGATATCGCGAGCCTTCCGGTGATTCAAAGTCCCGGACGTATCGCCATTCTAAAATCCAAGTGGTACCCGGACCTGGTGCAAAATATGGCTGACGCCTGCACGCAGGTGCTCACCGAATACGGGTACAGCCAGATTGAACAGCATACGCTGCCGGGTTCTCTTGAGCTGCCGCTGGCGGCCCGCGACTTACTTGCAACTGATGTGGACAACACCCTTGATGCCATTGTGTGTTTCGGCATCATTGTTAAAGGTGAAACGCTGCATTTTGAGATGATCAGTTACGAATGTATGCGCGGGCTGGGCGAACTGATGCACGAATTCCGTCGTCCGGTTGTGGTGGAAGTCCTGCCCGTATTTGAAATGTCGCAAGCAGAGGCCCGGGCGGGTAACGATGAGTTTAACAAGGGTTTTGAAGCTGCAGCCTGCGCCATTGAAATGGTTGCCTGGCGCCAGTCAGTGGGTGCAACCACTTAAGCCCAGCCGTTATCGTCAGTGTCGTGATCGATAGCGCCGCTACCGATAGCTGCTCTTCAGCAGGCGCTGCTTATCCCTTTGCCAATCTTTCTCTCGCGTGGCGGCACGTTTGTCGTGTTGTTGTTTGCCTCGCGCCAGAGCAATTTCGCACTTTACCTTGTTGCCTTTCCAGTACAGCGCGGTGGGTACGCAGGTATAACCTTTCTGTTGGGTGGCAGTAAAAATCTGGGCCAGCTCGCGGGCATGCAACAGCAGCTTCCGATTGCGCTGCGGCTCGGGTACCACATGGGTGCTGGCGCTGGCCAGCGGCGTAATGTTGGCGCTGGCCAGATAAGCTTCACCCTTGTGCAGGGTAACAAACGCATCAGTCAGTTGAACTCTGCCGTCGCGAATGCTTTTCAGTTCCCAACCCTGCAGGGCAATGCCGGCTTCGAATGTCTGGTCCAGAAAATAATCGCGGCGAACGCGCTTGTTCTGCGCAA
Source organism: Pseudomonadota bacterium (assembly GCA_039196385.1). Taxonomy (GTDB): domain Bacteria; phylum Pseudomonadota; class Gammaproteobacteria; order Pseudomonadales; family Azotimanducaceae; genus UBA4421. The sequence continues at coordinate 1,666 of JBCCUW010000271.1, read as the reverse complement.
TACTGCCGGGGCTGGTTTTTTTCTTACTGCTCATGACAAATTCGCTCAGGGCGGACGTTCACACTGAAATGGCCGCGCATTATAGCTCTAAAATCCGCCCCATTACGTAGTAGAATCGACCCCTGATTTCACACATAAGTTCAAACGTTATGGCATTGGCTTCTGATTCCCGCCACGGCATGTGGTCCAGCCGCTGGTTGTTTGTACTCGCCGCTGCCGGCTCTGCGGTCGGCTTGGGCAACATTTGGAAATTTCCCTATATCACCGGAGAAAATGGCGGCGGTGCATTTGTGCTGATTTACCTGGTGTGTGTGGCCTTGGTAGGCATCCCCATCATGATGAGCGAAGTGCTCATGGGTCGTCAGGGTCGCTCCAGCCCGATCCATACCATGCGCAAGCTCAGCGAAGCGGCCGGTCGTTCAAGCCGCTGGACATTTATCGGCTGGATGGGTGTACTCGCCGGTTTTCTGATCCTGTCTTATTACGCAGTAATTGCCGGCTGGGCGCTTAAATACATCTGGGTCACGGCCACCGGCACGTTTGAAAGCGCCACACCTCAGGTGGCCAGTGACACCTTCAATACGTTTCTCAGCGACCCGTTGCAGTTGCTGGGCTGGCAGACGCTGTTCATGATACTTACGATCTGGATTGTCGGCCGGGGTGTCAGCCAGGGTCTGGAAACCGCAATACGCTGGTTTATGCCCATGTTGTTTGTGCTGCTGATTGTGTTGTTGGTTTACAGCGTCAACTCCGGCGGCTTTGCCCAGGGCTGGGCGTTTATGTTCGATCTCAAGTTTGAGCAGGTCACTGCAGAAACCTGGCTCATTGCCATGGGTCAGGCGTTTTTTACCCTCAGCCTCGGGATGGGTACGATGATGGCCTACGGCGCGTATGTCCCGGACAACGCTGGTATTGGCAGTACGGTGTTGACGATAGCGGTGCTTGATACCGTGGTTGCGATATCTGCCGGGTTGGCCATCTTTCCCATCGTTTTTGCCAACGGGCTGGAAGCGGGACAAGGCCCGGGCCTGATGTTTGTCACCGTGCCGCTGGCATTTGGACAACTGCCATTGGGCGCGATCTTCGGTACGGTGTTCTTTGTACTGGTCAGTTTTGCCGCTATCACGTCCGCTATTTCCCTTACTGAACCCGCGCTGGCCTACCTGGTTGAAGAATACAACGCCAAGCGCAAACGGGTGGCGATCAGTCTGGGCGTGATGTGCTGGATGCTGGGGGTGGGCACCGTACTGTCGTTCTCTTGCAGCTTGCGGCTCGTTGGCACGGTGGTCGCAGCGAGCGCAGAAACCTGAGAGATGCGCTCCTTCCGAGCCAGCAGACGAGCGCACCGACGGTCGCTGCGTCCGGCCGCGGATCCGCTCGATGTCGGCTTGGAGGCCGGCCGGCAAGACGCCAAACCCGACGCGTGGCCCGCCAAGCGCCCAAGCACGCCATGAATAGTCTGAGATGAGGCTCCCGGGTAGCCTCGCTGACAACAGCACTGCAGGCGTCGTTAAAGGACAGAGCCGGCCAAGACATTTCAGCCGCTGGCAGGTTAAGATTGAGTGCACGCGGCTATCGGCGCATTCGGCTATGATGGCGCTGAGGAGGGAATCCACATGGCGGGCCCCACAAAGACTGGTTTCGTCGCAGCGGCTCTCAAAGCCCT
>JBCCUW010000270.1:0-6249 GCA_039196385.1 Pseudomonadota bacterium | reverse complement strand
GTCAACATCCTCCCCAGTCCTGGCCCCTATTTGATTAACTGCGCAGCGGGAGGGCTTGGTTCAACCCTCCGGTTCGACCCGAAGCGCCTCAGGTGCGTATGGCAAGAGCGCGGTCGCCAGACCGTCGCGAGCCCGGCACAGCCTCAGTCCCGCAAGATAAATCGGCTGGTTGTAATTGAGAATCATTCTCTTTACGCTACAACAATCGAAAAACTAACGTCAACCTGATGTCATCGGACACTACCCTGCTCATCCACAAGTTCCCTATAGACGCGAGCCTGTTAAGTCGCGTCAAACGCTGGGTAGATTCAACCTGCGACGCGGATGACGTGGTGCAGACTGTTGCAGCAAAGCTGTGGCGTGACGGGCTCACGCCAGAACCCGCCTATATTAACCGTATGTTGCGCAATGCAGCCATCGATATGCGCAGATCCAGCAACACGCGGGCGGCCAATGAAGCGGCCTTTGCAGACGATTATACCGCTGCTGATGACCACTCGCCGGAAACCATTCTGGAGTGGCGCGAAGCATTAGGCATGCTCACCGCCCTGATCGATGAGATGAGTCAGGTTAATCAGGAAATATTTGTCCGCTGCCTGGTGCATGGAGAACCTCGCGCTGAGGTCGCAGACGAATTGGGCATACATGTTTCGACCCTCGAAAAACGCCTTAAATCGATCAGACGACAAGCGTTTGATCACATTGCACAATATCTAAACCCCAGCTAGTTGGGTTACTCTTTACGGATATCCTGGCCGGTTACCGTTACATCAATAACGCTGCCCGCTCTGCAAACCGTAGTGAGACCATGCAGGAATCAGAGCCCGAACAGAACAGTAAGGACGATCTCATCGAGGAGGCGCTCGCGCTGGTAGAGCAAGACCGGATTCGGCCGCGCAATACTACACGCAATGCCATCACCGATTTTGCTCAACAATCTGAGCAACACAGCGCCGCATTGCACCAGGCCCAACAATTTTTTGACGTCGCAGCAGGCTACAAAGCCAAACGTCGCTCGCCGCTCAATCAGCTCAAATACCAATTAGAACTGATCACCATGCGCCTGGCTGAACCGCGGGCAGCATTCACCGCCGTCGGACTGCTTGTGCTCGCCATAACCGGTCTGTTCTGGTTCAACCAGCAAGATACAACCCCACCGCTGGCACCCGTGGCTACTATGGCCCCAGAGCCGCAGTGGCATGAAACCCAGGGACAACAGCAGCGCACCGTAACGCTCGCAGATGGTTCCACCATTTGGCTGGGCTGGCGCACCCGCCTGGAAGTTGAATTCACCGGCGCAACCCGCCAGGTCAGATTACACCAGGGTGTTGCTGCGTTTGCCGTGGAGACTGATCCGGCCCGGCCTTTTATCGTGTATGCAGACAAACTGCGCACGACGGTGACCGGGACCGAATTTGTCGTGAACCGACAACGGCACAACCGCATCGAAGTTGCGGTGCTCGAAGGGGCAGTCTCGGTCAAAGGCGCGGGTGACGCCACTGCAACCGCGCTGACGGGAGAGCAGGCAGTCGTCGCAGAGCATGGGGTAATCGGCGCGGTCCTGAATCGCTCGACGGATGAAATCGGCAGCTGGCGGGAAGGTATCCTTGTCTTCGAGGATCGCCCTCTGCTCGATGCCCTGGCCGCACTTGAACCTTACTCCCGCTATCGCATGGATACCCGTTTGATCGCTGATCACAAAGGCCTGGTATCTGGCGTATTTTTCACCGATCAGGCAGATGATGCGCTGATTTCAATTCTGACTACGCATCAGATTTCACCGCACCAGGATGGCCATTTGCTGAAGCTGCGCCGACAACGTCCCTCAAGGCCGGGGCAAAATTAATTCACGCGCTTTTTACGGAACGCTCCGGGCAAATCCGTTAACACTCTGTAAGCAGCCGGCATCTCGGCTGAGCGATCTATCGGAGTGTGCTGGTGACCATTGGACTGAAAATAACGAATTCCACAACCTGGGTGCTGCTGGGAATTTCGCTGACCCTGCCCCTGACCCTGCAGGCAGCGTCCAGTGACGATGAGCGATTCGATTTTAATATCGGCGCACAACCACTCGCTCAGGCCCTTGTTGAATTCGGCACCCTGACACGCCGCCAGGTATCGTCTGACGCGGATGCTATTCGCGGGCTGCGCAACGAAGCCGTACGCGGAAACTACACCGCGGAAGTAGCGCTCGCAAAGCTCCTGACAGGTACAGGTCTGGCATTCAGTGTGGTCAACGGGTCAAGTTTTGCGCTGCGGCAAGACCCTGATATGGCAATTGACCAGGCACCAGCCCCTCAACCTCCCCGCAGTAGTCGCGAAATCGAAGAAATTGTTGTGAAAGGGGAACTACTCTCAAGATCTCTGCAGGCCACTCAAACCAGTGTGTCGGTCGTCACCGGCGAACAGTTGGACACCGGCGTCGAAAAAGATCTGTTTGATCTGGTGGATCGATTGCCCGGGATCAACCAGCAAGGGGGTGGGTTCGGTTTTGTGATCCGCGGCATTACTGATGGTGGCGTAGGCGGCGGCAGCGGCCAGGCCATCAGCATCCAGATCGACGGCGCTTCAGTCCCCAACGGTCAGGCATTGCGGACCGGATCACTCAGCGTGTGGGACCTGGCCCAGGTTGAGGTGCTGCTGGGTCCGCAATCTACACAACAAGGACCAAACTCCCTGGCCGGTGCCATTGTCATCCGCAGCCAGGACCCGATCTTTGATAACGAATTTAAGGCCCGCGTAGACTATGGGCGCTTTGATGAAACCCGCCTGGCAGGCGCGGCCAATATCGTGTTAAGCGAAAACTGGGCGCTGCGGTTGAGCGCCGAAGACTTTGAGTCCGATGGCGACATCACAAACTTGTTTACGGGCGAAGATACCAACGGAGAAGGGTTAACAACCTATCGCGGTAAGCTGCGCTACGCACCCACAGCCACATTTGACGCTGTCCTATCTTTCACGCACTCCGAAAATCAGATGGGCGACCAGAGCATCAACGACGACCTCTTTCCTAACCGACGCGTCAGCAACCAAGGGACCAGCGAAGAAGGCACTTCAGAATCGATCAATCTGCGCATACTGTGGAGTCTTAACGATTTCTGGCGCATCGAGTCCAGCACCTCCTTCCTCGACAGCGACTACGACCTTGAGATTGTTCAGGACAGCCGAATTCCGGCCAATACCCCCGGTGTACGTACCGTTGATGATGACTCTATCTCCCAGGAGATCAAACTGTTGTATGCCGGCGAGAACACCCGCGCGGTGACCGGACTGTACTACCAGGAATTTGAGAAAGATCTGTTTTTCGAAGCCTTCATCCCTGATATTGGCGTATTCGGATTTCCATTTCCGGGCCAGGCCGTATTCGGCAACACCATAGACGGTACAAGCGAGAATTTTGCAATCTTCGCCGAAATAGAACACACACTTAACGCACAATGGACGTTTATTGGAGGCCTACGCTACGACACCGAAGAGCAGGACGAATCAACCACAAATTTCTCAGTATTTACACCGGATCCAATCGGTCTCTCAGCAAGCCCGGAACCCGTTGAGCTCGACTCCGATTACGAAGCCCTGCTGCCTAAGCTGGGCGTTGTGTACGCTTTCAACACAGATGTTAGCCTGGGCTTCACCGTGCAACGCGGGTACCGTGCCGGCGGGGCAGCCACAGACTTTCAAAGCGGCCAGCTATACGACTTTGACCCGGAGTTTACGACCAACTATGAGTTTTCCTTTCGCTCGCGCCTCGCAGAAGGCAGCGTGATTTTCAACGCTAACGTGTTTCTTACCGACTATACCGACATGCAGGTCAGCATCCCCGGACCATCCGGCACATTTGTTGACGCTCGGATTGAAAACGCGGGTGAGTCAACGCTCTATGGCATCGAGTTTCTCACCGAGTACCGACCTAACGCCGCGCTTGAGCTGTATGCGAACGTGGGCTACACAAAAACCAAATTCGACGAATATATCGGCGGCGCATCCGGTGCAAGTGGCGCCGTTGCTCAAGACCTGAGCGGTAATGAGTTTCCCCAGGCACCTAGACTCACAGGCGCAATCGGCGGTTCTTATCACTTTGCCGACGGTTTTTTTGTCGATATCGACGTAACGCATACAGACGACAGTTATTATACGGTCGACAATCTGCCCACCGAGTTGAACGAGCCGTTTACCCTGGTCAATGCACGCATTGGGTATGCCGCCAAAAACTGGACAGCGCATCTGTTCGGACGCAATGTCCTGGATGAAGAGTATCTGGCTCGCAAACGTGCTGACGGATTCAGCAGCGCCGGCGACTCAGCCGTGTATGGCATCAGCATCACCGCCAACCTGTAGCTCGCGCGATCGGCAGGCATACACTTTTAAGTATCGGTCGTACTCAAGATGCCATGCAGAAAATCAGCCATATTCTGAACACCCTGCCGGGCCGCCGAAAACAGCTCCATCTGAAGAAACGCATGTGGCATGTCGGGGTACACCTGAAAATCACAGACTTTACCTGCCCGAACCAACACGTCGCGCAATGCCTCAGAGTCTTCCAGCAACGGGTCTTCCGCCCCCACCGCAATGTGTGCCGGTGGCAGCTTAGCCGCCTTGTTCAGCGGGCTGACCCGGGGATCGTCAAGCAGATGTTTCTGTTCGCCGAGATAAGCCTCCACCAGCAGCTCGGTCAGGTTGTCCCCATCAAACTTGGCAAAATCAAACACGCCATACAGCAATGCAATGGCTTTGATGTCAGGCGCATCCACCTCATCTGCCAACGCAACAGCGGCCGCCGCTGCCAGATTGCCGCCAGCTGAATCACCGGCCAGCACCAACCGGTCAGCATCACCACCCCAACGCTGTGCGTTGTGGGCGGCAAAATGAATCGCATGCAGGCAGTCGTTCAGACCTGCCGGGAAAGCATGCTCGGGGGCCAATCGGTAATCGACACTCAGAGTCAAAAACCCTTGCTGAGCCAAGCGGCACGTGAGTTTGCGGTGTGTAGCGGGTGATCCCCACACCCACGCGCCGCCGTGCAGGTAAACCAGCACCGGAAAGGGACCGGCACCGCGCGGCACCAGGACATCGAGCGTCAGCGCTTCACCATCAACCGTCTTGTAGGGAATGCCTGTGTGCAATCCACCGATTTCCGGTAGATCAAAATTTAACAATGCAGCAAACGTATCCAACCCGGCCCGCATGTCTTCAACGGAGAACAGATCAGATTCATCATCAGCATCGGTAAATATGTCCAAGGCCTTAAACAAGTCGTCAAAATTCACAATTTCCCCCAGACCACAGACTCATCCCAACACGTTATACCGGCCGGCTAGCTGCTTAAGCTAACCAGTATTCATCCAGCGCCCGCTGAATCGCCCAATGTTCGTTCTCGTACAGTGCGTCGCTCAGACAAAATTGCAGAAACTGTACCACCGCTCCGCGCTGCGTCCCATCCAATGCCGCCAACATACTGCGCTTGTAATCATCTAGCTGAGTCAGCGAAAAAATGACGCTACCGTTCTGTCCGTTCAGCTCGGCGCACAGAAACGCCGGCAGGTGGAAACGCATACCAGCGGCATCGAAAAAGCATAAACTGGAATCACACTGTTTGAGTTGTGCAACAGGTATGCGTGTCCAATCCATCTGCTCATCCTGGCGGCGCGCCCGCTGAGCCGCTGCCTCATCCGCGTAATCATCAATCGCCTGGGCTTGCCACAAGCCAATGCCCTCCCCCAGCGCAACCCCGTGAAAGGCGGATTGAATCGCCTGCAAAACCGCATCTGAGGTCGGAGATTGCGCCACGCTAGATCTCCAGCACCCCAAACTCATACAGCAGCGGCAGCCCATACGCGGCAGTAAGACCCACCAGCCATAAACCCGCTGACACGTAGACCGCGCGGCGGTTCCACTGATCCGCGCGCGCACAGGCCGCTGCCAGAACAGGGTCAGTGGGACATACACGCCCGGGGCGAAACACACTCCACCCTGCCAGCATAATCAGACCACCGGACAGCGCAAACACCCAGCCTTTGTGCAGGCTGAGCGTCACCAACCAGGGCATCGCTGAGGCCATCGACGCCACCACTGCGCCCAAGCCGAGACTGACCAGCACAATGGGTATGGCACAGCAGACCAGCGTACTGGACGTTGTTAATAACAACATCCAGTGCCAGCGGCGTGAAGATTCAGTAGACAACACCAATCCCCACATTAAAAAAGCCCCCTGACCAGTTGCTGTCTCTTTCGTAGACCAGCGCTTTGTAC
>JBCCUW010000269.1:0-6257 GCA_039196385.1 Pseudomonadota bacterium | reverse complement strand
CAGACATATGGCGACGATTAGTGGCGTGCCAAAGGCATCAAACATTGGAAAAGCGCCGGTAGCCAGGCCGAAGAACAGGCCAATCAGCGCGGCAATGCCAATGCCGGTCAGCAGCCGGGTGAGGCTGCTGCCGGTGTCCTGCCACAGTAGATACTCACCCGTTCGTTTGCTTGGCTGAAAGGCGTGGCGATCCACGGCATCGGCCATTTCGGAAAAGCTGGGCAACAGCTTGTCACGCTCATTTTCCGCCTTGCGTGCATCAGATTGATACTGATACACCACAATCAGTAACAGAAAAGGGAGTAGCCCGAGGGCGAGCTTGAGCATCGACCCCGGGTGCGCGTTGATCCAACGTCTGGACATGGCTATACCAGCTTGTCAGCGGCGGCGACTAAAGTTCGCCGTCAGCAGCCATCTGCATGTAAGTCGGGTCGAAACGCAACAGGACGTTGGCTTCGTCGCCGAAGGTTCCGGCTGGCGTGGCAATGCCGATCACGCCGGCATCTGGTGCACCGTCACCCAGCAAACCATGGGTGAACGAGAACTCAGCCACATATTGCATGGTCTGCAGCAGATCAGCGCTATTGACGAAACTGACCGCGTCGGCGGCAGTGTAGAACATTTTGGTAGACGCGAGTTGCATCTCATAACCCGCCAGGTCTGTACCTGACGCTTTACCCATCAGTTCGCGCACCTCAGCGTTAGCCTGCATGTTCTGCATGATCTCGTACCAGGCACCGACCAGTGCTTTACCCAGGTCCGGATTGGCCTTTAAGGTGGCTGTATTAATCATCAGGGTGTCAATGATTTCGCCGGGAATCGCCGCAGAGTCGAAGACTTTGTTGGCGCCAGGCATTTGCAGGATTTCAGCGACCAGCGGATTCCAGGTGACGACACTGGTTACATCTGCTGTGGTGTATGCTGCAACCATATCGGCATCCGAAGTGTTCACGACGGTGACATCTTTTTCAGACATATCCACCGACTCGAGCGCACGAGCCAGTAAGTAGTGCGACACGCTCAGTTCAACCAGGTTAACTTGCTGTCCCTTGATATCTGCCAGAGTGGCCTGTTCTTTCAGGATAATGGCGTCGTTACCGTTGGAAAAATCGCCGACGATGAGGGCAGTGGTATCCACCCCGCCTGCGGAAGGTATTGTCAGAGCGTCCATGTTGGTCATGGTGCAGGCATCAAACTCACCGGCTGTGTATTGGTTGATGGACTCAACGTAGTCGTTAATCTGCACAACCTCAATGTCGATACCGTACTTGTCAGCCCATTTTTCCACGATACCGGCTTCTGCCCCGTATCCCCAGGGCATCCAGCCCACATAGATAGACCAGCAGACTTTGAAGCTGTCGCGCTCGGCGGCAAAGCTGAGGGGTGACGCCAGGCTGAACACCAGACACGTCGCCGCAATTGCTAAGCTGATGGGCCTGGGTAAAGTCTTCCCGGGTTGCGCTGGCGAGGCAGACGCGTGCTTAAGAGGGGAGAATAGTTTGAACATGTGAGAACTCCTTGGGTTACACGAAAGAGCATTCTGGTATTTACCGAAAATCTCCCGGGCTTTTATCCCTCCGTGTAACCTTCGGCACAGCCTGCAACGGGCGCAGAGTCCTGAAAGGTCGATGACTCTCGGACCAGACACCGCACGCGGCCGGAACCCTAGTCATCCTTTTATATGTCGATTAGCGCATACCAGAACGCAGTTTTTGCTAATCAGCTTTTATATTTAGTTATTGCTTTGCCCATGAGAGTGCAATTCATGTGCCAGCTGACGGAGCCCTGTTTTTGGGCTTACTTGAACGTCAATCACACCACAAAGAAAGAATTTGCCTCAAATTAGTGCGCATAGGAGGCCGGTCTGCACCGAAATGGTGATTCCAGGGTTTCGTCAGTGGCCTGGTCTGTCCACAGCCGCGGCCCGGTTGCACTAAAAGATGCACTGAATGCAGGCGTTTGCTGAGACTCAAGAGCGCAGACACGGTCTGGCATGGGCTGGCACGGTCTGTGCAGTAGGTTCGGTGCAAGTAATTGCACGTGAAATGAGCCGCCGGCCCACCCAAGTGGAGAGGCCGGTTGAGAGACCGGTTCAGGCGGCCTGAATCACTAAATAAAAACTACTAGCTATTACCAAGGGGTTATTAATGCGAATTTCGAAATATATCAGTAGTGTTACCGGTGCAGCTGTGCTGTTTACCAGCGTAGCTGCCTCTGCTGTTGAAATGTCGGGCTCAGCCACGATCGCAACAGACTATATTTTCCGGGGGGTTTCACAAACCAGCGAGAAAGGTGCTGTCCAAGCCGGTATCGATGTGGCCTGGGATAGTGGCGTTTACGCAGGAATCTGGGGCTCCAACGTTGACTTCGGCTCTGAAGTAACCACCGAGATGGATTTCTTCGTCGGTTACGGCTTCGATGTCGCAGAAGGGGTCAGCCTTGATCTGTCTTATATCTACTTCAACTACGCCGGTAACGAATCAGCACTGAACTACAGTGAATATGTTGCCTCACTGGGCGTCTCTGACTTCTCGTTTACGCTGGTTTATTCGCCGGATTACTTCGGTAGCGATGAGTCTACCCTGGTCTACGCTGTGGGTTACTCCACCAGCTTAAGTGACAACTGGTCTATCGACCTGCACGTCGGCTACACGGATAGTGACACGGACGCGCTGGGCACTGACGAAGACAGCTATCTGGATTACCTGGCTGGCGTCAACTACGACTGGGGCGGCACAACCTTCACGCTGGCCGTAACCGGCACCGATGCTGACGAAGATGAGAACTTTGGCGATCTGGGTGAAACCCGTGCGGTTTTCTCAATCAGCCGATCTATGTAATCAAGCCATGTAATCAAGTCTGATTGCTAACAGCCCTGCAGGGCTGCAAAAACAAAAACGCCTGTCTTGCCGTACAAGACAGGCGTTTTTTTTGGGGTAGTGAAAAGTGAGTAAAAGTCAGGTAGTTCGGTTTGGGCAAGGAGAGGAGAGGAAAAGATGGTGATTGGTTTGGAAGGACTGGTGTCCCCGGCATATGGAGAGAGGGGATAGGGCTGCCGGGGACACACAGATCTGGTAGTTACCGGGTAACTACCAGGAGCTACGTCTAAGCGACGTTCGGGTAAAGGTTTTCGTAACAATCCTCCTGTGCTTGGGTTAACAGATCCAATTCGTTGTACTGCTCAAACAGTGATGATCCCTGTAAAGCGATCGCCAGTGTATCGTCGATGTCAATCTCGTTTGCTGCCAAGTCCACGTTCAATCTCCTTTTTGCTGTCGTGGTTTTTCTTGATCTACAGAGCTTTGCTCTGCGCTTCCTCTTTACTCTAGTTCTTATATAGCAAAACGCATGCCAGTTTTTTGGCGAGAGAAATAGACCGGATAAGCCCGTATTTGCAGCTAAAGAGGGGTTATTTACGGGTTACCGGAAATTGGCTGCACCAGGGATGCGCATGCTGTCCGGGCGGCTGACAAATTTGGTGCAGATGTCCTGGTAGCTGCTGCGCGGAGCTGACTGTCGTGTACTATGGGTCCTCAATGACTTGAGAACGCCTTGGGGAGAGTTTAATGAACATTGCAGTAGTTACCGGAACCAGCACGGGTATCGGCTTAACAACAAGCCTGCATCTGGCGCGGCATGGATACAAAGTATTTGCAGGAATGCGTAATCTGGCCAAGGGCGATGCGCTGCGCGAAGCGGCTGCGGCGGAATCGCTGGATGTGGAACTGCTGCAATTGGATGTGTGTGACACTGAGTCTATCGCGGAAGCGTTTGCGCAGGTGGCGCGGACCGGCCAGGTTGACGTGCTTGTTAACAATGCGGGGATCGGCGGTGCTTCACCGCTGGAGCTGACCCCGGAGGCTGAACACCGGCAGATGTTTGACACCAACTATTTTGGCGCCATGAATTGTATCCAGGCGGTGTTGCCTGCCATGCGCGAGCGGCAATCTGGCTGTATTGTCAACATTACTTCAGCCGTCGGTCTGCTGGCCACGCCAAACCAGATCGCCTACTCCGCTTCGAAATGGGCTCTGGAATGCCTGGGAGAAGCGTTGGCGCACGAGGTTTATCGATTCGGGGTGCGCGTGGTGAACGTTGAACCCGGGGTGATCATGACGAATATCTTCGAGAACTCGGCCGAGCAGACACGTTACGAGAAAGACTCTCCGTACCAGCCCATCATGCGTCGCAATGGCAAAATATTTGCCGCCGGTTTCAAGCGTGCTGTGCCTCCAGAGCGGGTGGCGGATACCATTCTCGAGGCGATCACTTCTGAAACGTATCAGCTACGTTGGCCGGTGGGACCTGACGCGGAAGGATTTATGGCGGCCAGGCAGCAATTGGACACTGAGCGGTGGGTGGCTATGGGCGGTGACCTCAGTGACGCTGAATACAATGAACAGTTTGCGGCAATGTTTGGCGTCGAGCTGTAACGCTACCTGCTCAAGCCAGTTGCGGGCGCAGGTATTGCTCAATCTGGGCGCGCAACTCAGCGGGCCATTCGATGGCGCGTCGCGCCTGCAGGTCAATACACACGCCCACGGTATCACTCATGCCCAGCAGCTGGCCGGTATCGCGGTTGAGCGCCCAGCGGCGGGACAGTCTGGATTTTGCTTCCAGATGCAGATCCGCACTGAAATACGCCAGCTCGTCATGCAGGCGTGGTTGGGCGAACAGCATCGTACGGGTTTCCATGACCGCCCAGCCCACCTTGCGCCCATCAGCGGTTTCGAAAACAGGCGGGCCCTGCTGCACACCTTCCTCTGCGGCCATTTTTGCAAACGGTAGAAACATCAGCTCAATGTCTTCCCGCAGCCAGCCGTCAGCGTCCACATCATCAGCCTCCAAGATTGCATCTCGTCGTCCGCTCATCATGCCGCCCCCGGCAACATCAGGGATGCTTGCTGCCAGTTGTTCCAAGGTTACACTGGTGTTGACCCGGTCGAGCGTCAGGCTGCGGGGTGTCGCATAGTCGGGGGTTGTGATGGTATTTGCGGCTTGAATGTCGCGGATGGCAATGGGAAACGGCTGAGCCTGTCGAGTGTGACGGTCGATCAATGCGGTGGTGACAATAAAGGTGGCTGCGGTGGCTTGGCTCTCCGCGTTGCGTATTTCGATATAACTCTGCATGCCACCTTCGTCGAGCGACAGTATGCCGCCCACGGTGTGCAGCGGTGCACCTTCAAACTGTTCGCGTCGAAAGCGAGTGTATGTGTCGATCGAGCGCAACATGCTGTGCTCGAAGGTCGCTTCCGCCATACCCAATCCGTCTATGAGCGTGCGGTTGGCGCGCTGCATACGCGCCATGTAATGACGGACATTCATGTGGCCCAGTGAATCGATCTCTTCAGGCAGAACAGTGGACTCGTGCAGGAGCGGTAGATTCTGCGGTGATTGCATGCTGGACCTCACTCTCGGTTATGCTTGGCAAAGCCGGCCATTATACGGCATTAACCTGGATTCGTAACTTCATCAGTTTGTAAGGATGTATTTCCTCTATGAGTTTTCTCTCGCAATTGTTTCTTTTCCTGGCTGCTGCCCTGATTGTGGTGCCGCTGTTGAACCGGTTGGGTTTGTCTTCGGTCATCGGGTATCTTGTTGCTGGTGTGATCATCGGGCCCAGCGGATTGCAGTTGGTGGACGGTGCTGCAGAAACGCTGCATTTTGCCGAAATTGGCGTAGTCCTGTTGCTGTTTGTCATCGGCCTGGAGCTGCAGCCCCGACGCCTGTGGGTGATGCGTCGTAGCGTATTTGGTCTTGGCAGCGCCCAGGTGCTGGTGGCGACTGTCGCGCTGGCGGGAGGGTTGTGGGGTATTCTGGCCCTGCCGGCGGCAACAGCGTGGATTGTCGGTTTTGCTCTGGCATTGTCTTCCACTGCTTTTGTACTGCAGCTGCTGGCGGAGCAAAAAGCTCTGAACCAGCCGCACGGTAGAGCAGGGTTTGGCGTGTTGCTGTTTCAGGACATTGCGGTGATCCCCGCCATCGTGATTCTGACTGCCTTGGGTGGCGCCGAAAGTGGCAATGAAAGTGGCGCTGCGGGCACTTTCAATTGGCTCGGACTGCTGTTGGTGGGTGTGGTTATTTTTGCCGCGCGGCTGCTGCTGAAACCGGCACTGCGCTTTATTGCCAATACCGGTATTCACGAGCTGTTTATTGCCGCCAGCCTGGCCATTGTGTGCGGCGCTGCGTTGTTGATGCATGCCGTCGGGTTGTCGATGGGACTGGGCGCGTTCATTGCCGGTATGCTGGTGGCGGAT
>JBCCUW010000268.1:0-6269 GCA_039196385.1 Pseudomonadota bacterium | reverse complement strand
GGGTTAATGACGCGGCCACAATCATCCACTGCAACGTAACGGACAATCTCTATCACACCCGTATCCGGATCAACTTCCACTTCAGCCACGTGACAGCCATTGGGAAAGGTAAAACCGGCGCCGCGGTTGTATCGATGTAACTTGCGCAAGCCCTCACCACCAAATTGGGGTTGCTGGGCCGCTTCAGCGACCTGGGCCAGCGACACCGTAGATTGATTTGCTGACGTGCGAAATACGGTTTCTGCATAACTGACTTGTTCCACATCACTCTGCAGCAGCTCCGCAGCAATACCTGTAGCGTCCTGCAGCATCGCTGTTGCCGCCTGCTGCACCGCAATACCCCCCATTTGTGAGGAACGCGAGCCGCCGGTGCCTCCCCCGAATTTAACCCGTTCTGTATCACCCTGAACGATATTGATCGCGTCAAAATCGAGCCCCAGAGTTTGACTGAGTATCTGCGAAAAGGTCGTCCGGTGGCCCTGACCATGGCTGAACGTGCCTACCACCACGTCTACCGTGCCGTCAGCGTTCACCGTGATGTGAGCCTCTTCCTCGGGCCCACCACCACTGGACTCCACGTAGTAACCCAAGCCCCGTCCCAGTAACCTGCCTCGTTGACCGGCAGCCGTCTGGCGAGCGGCGAACCCATGCCAGTCACTGCGCTTTAAGCCCAGATCCAGCGTGGCGGCAAAATCCCCGCTGGTGAGTTCAACCCCGGACGGCAGCGTATAAGGCATCTCAGCTGGCGTGACAAAATTGATCTTGCGCAGCGTGATGGCATCCATCTGCATCTGCCGGGCCGCCGCCTCCATCAGGCGTTCCATCACATAACAGGCTTCCGGGCGGCCAGCGCCACGATAAGCCGCCACCGGATTTGTATTGGTGTAGACCGGTTTCACTGAGTGATGCACATGGGGGATGCGGTATACGGTTCCGACCACACGGCCACCTGCCATGGTGGGCACAAACGGCCCCACAGCCGTACAGTACGCACCCAGATTTGCGGTGGTTGCAACCCGCAGCGCGACACATTTGCCTGCAGCGTCAAAACCGGCGGTGACCCGGGTCAGGTTGTCTCGACCATGGGGGTCTGAAAGGAACATTTCAGACCGGTCACCCGTGTACTTCACCGGCACACCCAGTTGCTGTGCGCCATACAGACACAAACAAGCTTCCGGCTGCACTTCGCCACGAATGCCAAAGCCACCGCCGGTATCCAGAGAAACTACGCGCACCTGCTCCGGGGGTACCGCAAAAATCGCCTTGGCCAGTACACCCTGCTGTGCAAAGGGACCCTGGCTGGGATTGTGCAGCACGTACTGCCCATCAACATACTGACCGAGGCAGGCGCGCGGCTCCAGCGGGCTTGGTGCAACGCGGTTATTCACCAGATCCAGACTGACCTGGGTAGCGGCTTCCGCCAGGGCTGCGTCTACTGCATCCCCATCACCTTTTTCGTAATGTACGCACAAATTGCTGGCATGTTCGGGATGCAGAATCGCGGTATCTGGCGCCAACGCTGCCGCCAGATCAGTGTTGGCTGGCATTTCGTCAACGTCCAGCAGAATGGCTTCCACCGCGTTGTTGGCTTGCTCAATGGTATCTGCAATCACGGCAGCTACCGGCTGACCCACATAACAGACCTTGGTCTCAGCCAGGATTGGCCGGCGCGGAATAAAAGCTGGGGCACCTGTTGCATCCTGCAATACCGCGCGGCACGGCAAGCCGCCCAGGCTGGTGATATCTGCCGCGGTCAATACTTTGCGCACCCCGGGCATCTGCGCTGCCGCTTCCGTATCCAACTGCGTAATGGTGCCGTGGGCGTAGGGGGAGCGCAGCACGCGCAGGTAAACCTGATGTGCCATATTGAGATCGTCGGTGAACGTTCCACCGCCCGTGATCAGACGCGGGTCTTCCTTGCGCGGAACACTCTGTCCAATGCCAAACTTCACTGGTCTCAGGCTTCTCCAATGACCGGGTTGGACAACTTGCCGATAGGTTTGACTTCGATCTCAATGAGGTCACCGTCGTCCATGAACACAGGCGGGTTACGCGCTGACCCCACCCCACCTGGAGTACCCGTGACGATGACATCACCGGGTTCAAGTTCAATAAACGTCGAACAGAATTCAATCAGCTCAGCAAAACCATGCACCATCAGGTCTGCGGTGGCATGCTGCATCACTTCACCGTTCAGCAGCGTGGTCAGCTCCATTTTCTGGATATCGCCAATCTCGTCCATGGTCATCATCCAGGGCCCAAAACCCCCGGTGGCGGTAAAGTTTTTGCCCGGTGTGAACTGACTGGTGTGGCGCTGATACTCGCGCACGCTGCCATCGTTGTAGATGCTGAACCCGGCAACATGATTTAACGCGTCCGCTTGTGTGATGCGCCGGCCGCCGCGCCCGATAATCATGGCTATTTCGCCTTCATAATCCAACGTATTGGATTCGCGGGGACGGATCATAGGTTGTGCATGGCCCATTTGCGCTGCTGCAAAGCGCACAAATATAGTGGGCACGCCTTCACCGCCACGCCCCGTCTCTTCCTGATGCGCTTTGTAGTTCAGTCCAACACAGAGAATTTTTTGCGGGTCCGGAATAGTCGGTGCATAAACCAGATCCACCAGCGGCAGATCCGCCTCGTCACCACATTGCTGGGCAATGCCCTCCAACGCATCGGCCTCAATGGCGGCACGCAGGCCCTGATAAGCGGTGCGTGCGCCCGCGTCTACCACACCCTGGCCGTCAGCTGTCACGTAACCGAAACTGACACCGCCATCGCGTGCAAATGACAGCCAGCGCATCAGTCGAACATAATCACGCTGCGCGCGATCTCACCAGTTTCCAATGCCGCCATACCTTCGTTGATGTCTTCCAGTTTGATGCGATTCGACACCAGGTCATCGAGATGCAGGCGTCCCTGCAGATAAAAGTCGACAAAACGCGGCATATCCACACGAAATCGGTTAGAGCCCATCATCGAGCCCTGGATCTTTTTCTCGAACAGAAAGTCGGGACCATGCAAAGACACCATGTCGCCCGGCGGTATCATGCCGATGACCGTTGCGGTGCCGCCATTGCGCAGCATCTGAAATGCCTGTTCAGCGGTGATTTTTAAGCCGATGGCTTCAAAGCTGTAGTGGACGCCGCCACCTGTCATTTCAATGACCTGCTGTACCGCATCACCCCCACTGGCATCCACCACATCGGTGGCGCCAAACTTGCGCGCCAGTTCCAGTTTGGAAGCCACCATATCCACCGCAATCACCCGCGAGGCCCCGGCAATCACCGCGCCGTTAATGGCAGACAGGCCAATACCGCCACAGCCGATTACCGCAACCGTCGCGCCGGGCTCAACCCCGGCAGTATGAATGACGGCGCCAACGCCCGTGGTCACTCCACAACCAATCAGCGCCGCTCGGTCCATGGGCATGTCTTCACGGATTTTCACCACGGCGTGTTCGTGCACCAGCATGTTTTCTGCAAAAGACCCCAGTTGCGCAAACTGGGTCAGGGGCTGTTCACCCTGCGCCAGACGGGGTTCTTCGTCAGGCCCGCGGTTCACTTCCGGCTCCTGACACAGCGACAGATGGCCGGTGAGGCACTTCTCACAATGCCCGCAGAACACCGACAGGCAGGTGATGACATGATCACCCGGCTTCACGTAGTGCACATCGCTGCCCACCGCTTCAACCACCCCGGCACTTTCATGGCCGAGCACCATCGGCACCTGACCGGGGTACGTGCCGTTCCAGAAATGCATATCTGAATGGCAGATGCCGGCCGCCTTAGTGCGCACCAGCACTTCCCTCGGACCCGGTTTGGCAACCGCAATTTCCTCAATTTCCATCGCAACGTTTACTTCACGAAATACTGCAGCTTTCATGATCTCCCCCTGTTTTGGCACATCTTGCTCTGAACCCTACCACAAAAATTTGCCCGCGGTTCAGCCAAGTTGCCCGGCCACAATCTGCTGCGCAACATCAATGGCGGCCTCCAGCCCCTGCGGGTTTGCGACGCCGCGACCGGCAATATCAAAGGCCGTGCCATGATCCACAGAGGTGCGGACAAAAGGGATGCCCAGGGTGGCCGTTGTGGATTCGTGGAAGTTATGTACCTTAATCGCGATATGACCCTGGTCATGGTACAGGGCCAGGACAATATCAAACTCACCGCTGATGGCACGGTTGAACACCGAATCCGCCGGGATCGGTCCAGTCACCTGCAGCCCCGCTGCGCAGGCGTCCGCCACCGCCGGAGCAACTTCTTCTATTTCTTCCCGACCCAGCAACCCCCCTTCACCCCCGTGGGGATTCAAGGCCGCAACAGCGATGCGCGGACTCTGCATACCCCAGCTGCGGACCGTGGCGTGAATCAGCTGCAGCTTTTCCAGCACCGTCGCCCGGGTCACGTAGCGGGCCGCTTCGAGCAGTGATTTGTGGGTGGACAAGTGTGCCACCTTTAAGCCGGGGGTCATGAGCATGGTAGCTGTCCACGGAGCGCCACTCAGCCGGCCCAGTATTTCCTGATGCCCCATGTCATCCACATACCCCGCTGCGTGAATCGCTTCTTTGTTCAGCGGACAGGTCACCATGGCATCCACTTCCCCAGCCAGACAGGCTTGAGCCGCCCATTCCACGGCCAGCACCGCCGCGCGTCCACACTCCGCCTGGACCTGCCCCATGACAAAGTCCGGTGGTTGCGGCACAGCAATGTTCTGCAAGCCCAAAGATTGCATACCAGGACCAACGCCAGGCATACCCTCCCGCAATTCCGGCAGCGTCACCCCGGCAATGTCAGCGCCCTGTTGCAGAGCCCAGCGCGGACCCACCACAAGCCAGGGCGTGGTATCTTCCGGTCCGCGCGCTGCCAGCACCCGGGCGGCAACTTCGGGGCCCACCCCCGCCGGATCTCCCAGGGTGATAGCAATCGGTTTGCGGTTGGCGGCCATGTTAAAGGCTCCTCTGCAGTCGTGGTTTATGCTGACCGGTCAGGCGCTCACGGGTGAGCAACACTGGATGAATCCGCCTGCTGCAACTTTATCTGGAGCAAAAAGTACTGTATATACATACAGTCTATGCAGACACTCGCTGAACTCATTACCTGTTTCCAACTGTACGCGGTTTGTGAGCCATGCCAAAGAGTAGAGCAGATCGATGTGGAAAAAATCATTGCCCGGGAAGGACCGGATTACCCGATCACGGGCGTGCGTAAGCGTCTGCGGTGCCGCCAATGTGGCGAACGCAGCAATGCGCTGCGTATTGTTTATGTGGGGACTAACGCAAAAGCGTCAGGGTTTCGCTACCGGCGCTAGAGGATCTCGGTGGTATCCAGGGTTAAACCAAACCCGCCAACTCCTTTGTATTCCACCTGCCGTCCGGCAATGAGGCGAATATGCGACAGGCCCAGATCGCGCAGGATCTGGGCACCCACGCCCACTTCCAGCCACTGGCTGCGACGCTCTTCTTCTTTGGTCTGTTCGTCCAGTTTGGCGTTGGGAACACCGACAAACCCGGTGCGTAGATAAATCAGCACACCGCCACCCAGAGACTGAATTTTGTCGAGTGCGGCGTTCACCAGGTTCTGCGCATGATCGGTCTGCGAGCCGAACACGTCGTCCACCAGTTTCTCCCGGTGTATACGCACTGGGACCGAGTCGAGTTGACTGATATCACCAAACACCAGAGCCAGATGCTCAGCATCTTCAAACATCGTACGGTACGCCAGTCCCCGCGCCTGTCCGATGCGGGTGCTGACCGAAAACTCATACTGGCGTTCGACAAGTTGCTCCCGCACCTGGCGGTACGCAATCAGATCAGCAATGGTGATGATTTTCAGCTTGTGCTCCGCGGCAAACTCGAGCAACTGGGGCAGGCGCTGCACCGTGCCATCATCGTTCACCAGTTCCGCCAGCAGGCTGACCGGCGGCAGTCCTGCAAGGACAGACAGATCAACTCCGGCCTCAGTATGGCCTGAGCGGGTCAGCACACCACCCTGGCGGGCCACGAGCGGAAAGATATGCCCGGGCCGGACAAAATCATCCGCACTGACATTGCTATTGGTTAATGCCTGTACGGTAGCCGCCCGCTCCTCCGCAGAAATACCCGTGGTCAGGCCCTGCTTGTAATCGATAGACACGGTAAAGGCGGTACTCATCGGTGCGTCATTGCGCGCCACCATGGGATCCAGATGCAGGCGGGTGGCCTGATCTTCGAACAGCGGCGCACAGAGGATACCGCTGGTATGACGAATCATAAACGCCACCGC
>JBCCUW010000267.1:0-6284 GCA_039196385.1 Pseudomonadota bacterium | reverse complement strand
GGCCCTGCTCAGCCAGCGCGGGATGGACGGGATGCCAGACCCGCTCGTAACTGTAAATTTCGCCAACCGGCGCCACCTCAACAAAGGCCAGCTGGTCGCTGTGGCAATGATGGCAGATATGTTCCGGACCCCACTGCCAGCCCTGGCAGTTCTGGCATTGTTGCAAGCGCAATACGTTTTGCTGTAAGCCTTCCCAGTAAGGACCGTCAAGTTCGGATGCCACCGGTTGCGGCAGGCCAGTGGCCAGATAATGTTCGCTCATAACGTGTTCTCACTACCAAAGATGCAGGAACTCACAGGCGTGACCATGGGGCCGGATATGACCATGGACACATCCACGTCAGGCACCTGGCTGGTGGATAAGCCGCGGACCTGCCGAACCGCCTCGATATTCAGCCCCAGGCCGTGCATATAACACTCCGCCAGGTTGCCGCCGCTAGTGTTCAGTGGCAGATCGCCGGAAGGTGCGAGAAAACGCTCCGGGGTAAAAAAATCATTACATGCTTCCGGGGCACAGAAGCCATGTTCAACCAGGCTCATCAACACGCCGCCGGTGAAATTTTCATAACTCTGCAGCACATCCACATCACGCGCCGTGACCCCAGCCATCTCATACAGCCGCGGTGCCAGGGTTTTAAAGGTCGACGTTGCGTAATCTGGTGTGTTGTGCACGGAAGCACCGGCCCGGTAATGAGATCCACCCACGGCACCCAACACATAACAGGGTGGGTGCGGCAGATCCCGGGCCCGCTCTGCTGAAACCAGGACGATGGCTGCCGCACCATCGTTTTCCAGGCAACAGTCGAACAGGTGAAACGGCTCAACAATCCAACGCGACGCATCATATTTGGCTGCATCCAGCGGTCGGCCGTACATCACAGCCCGTGGATTGTTCTGCGCGTGCGCATAACAGGCCAGCGAAATGGCGCGTAAGGCGGACTGAGCCACCCCATGATCGTGCATGAACCGCACGACTTTCATGGCAAACATTTGCGCGGGCGACATTAAGCCGTAAGGCACCGTATGGGCAAACTCCCCGGCAATTGTGTTACGTCGCGGACCCTGGCCGAAACGGCCGAACTGGCCCTGCGCCAGGGCCCGAAAGACCACCACCGTGTCTGCCAACCCGGCATGAATGGCTGCTGCGGCATTGGCCACGGCGCCAGAGCCTCCGCCACCACCGCCGCCCCATTGCATGTTGGCAAACCGCAGCTCCCGGCAACCCAGCGCTGCCGCCAGATGTGAGGGGTCGCTGCGGTCATTACTGTAAGAGGCAAAACCATCCACGTCACGAGGATCGATACCAGCGTCCTCACAGGCACTGATGATCGCCTGCAACGCCAGTTTGAACTCAGGATCCGGCGCTTCACCGCGCTTGTAATAAGCGGTTTCACCCACGCCGGCCACCGCGACCTGACCGCGCATTGTTGTCATGTCCACTCCCCGTTTCGCTGCCCTCACCAAACCTTACACCGGCTCACCTGCACATGCCAATGACGCGGCCGCCCGAGACCCGGCGGTTTGTTCCGGTACACAGGAGGAGTATTCTGCTTGGAAAGTCGTTAAGGTAAGGCTGTTACCAGCCAAGTTGAAAGGGGAAGCAATATGCCAGTTAATCCAGAAGCCGTTGGGGTCAAGGGCACACCCAGCAAGCGCAGTTGGACGAGCAAGGATGCGCTGCTGTATGCGGTCGGCGTGGGCGCCGGAACTGACGAGCTGCCATACACCACGGAAAATACCAAAGATGTCGAGCAGCAGGTGTTACCCACATTTGCCGTGATTATTGGTGGCGGCGGCGCCCCCTGGGATAAGATCGGCAGCTACAATCCTGCCCTGATGGTGCACGGCGAACAGGGCATCGAACTGTTTGACGCAATACCACCGGATGGCGAAATTGAAAGTGTCGGCGAATGCACTGCCATGTGGGACAAAGGTAGCGCCGCGGTGCTGGAATTTGAATCGGTCAGCACCAACACGGCTACCGGCAAACCTCTGCTGAAAACCCGAACCCAGTTGTTCTGTCGGGGTGAAGGGGGCTGGGGAGGCGAACGCGGTCCCAGCGAAAAGCTCACCTTTCCCGATCGCGCACCGGATCATCAGGTGGTTTACCAGACCCGGGAGGACCAGGCTCTGACCTATCGCCTGTCCGGCGACCGCAATCCGTTACATTCAGACCCGTCTTTTGCGGCCATGGGTGGCTTCGACAAACCTATTCTGCATGGCCTGTGTACCTGGGGATTTACCGGACGCGCCCTGCTCCATACGCTGTGCGGCTCTGACGCCAGCCGCTTCAAGAGCATGAACAGCCGCTTCTCCAAACCGGTAATCCCCGGCGACACCTTAACTGTCAGCATGTGGGTGGATGGCAACGAAGCTCTGTTTCGCACAGAGAACCAGCACGGCGACGTGGTGATCGACCAGGGTCTGTTCAAGTTCAACTGACCTAAGCGGGATAAGGTGTCAGCGCTCGTTAAACTCAAGGTGCACTGCAAAACCTTCTGTCAACTGCTCAAAGCGCAGCGTCCAGTCATGCCGTCGGCAGACATTGTCAACAATGGCCAGGCCTAATCCGCTACCGGGCTGATCCTGAGAGCGGGCCGCCTGCAGGCGCACATAAGGCCGTGTCGCAGCCGTCGCCTCGGCGTGGGAAAAGCCAACCCCGGGATCCACGATAACCGCACCGCCTGTGGTCAGCTGCACCTGAGCAGCACCACCATACTTGAGGGCATTATCCAGCAGGTTCTCGAACAACCGGGTGACCGCCAGGCGCTGCGCGGGCAAAACGAGGTGATCCGGTCCGCTGAACTCGACACGGTATGACTGATCTTGCAGCGTGTGTACCAGAGTCTGCAACAAGCTGCTGATATCCAGCGGCGTAAAGTTTTCGTCTGAGTGCTCATCCCGCGCGTAGGTTAACGCCTGATCGAGGATATCTGTCATCAGCTCGATATCCGTCTGCGCTTTGGCCTGTTGGCGCTCGTCGTCAATGTATTCCAGCCGCAAACCCAATCTTGTCGTCAGGGTGCGCAGATCATGAGACACCCCTGCCAGCATCTGAGTGCGCTGATCCAGCAGATCCATCACCTTGGCCTGCATGCGGTTAAACGCACGACTGGCCCGGCGTAATTCCCGCGCCCCAACTTTTTCCGGCAGGGGCTCCCCCAACTGACCATCACCTAATTGTTCCGCCGCCAGGGAGAAGCGTTCGAGCTGACGCGTGGAGCGACGTGTCACAAAAAGAATCAGGCCAATCACGCACACCAGGACCAATGTCATGAAGGTCCCCGAACGGGTGCGGTTCACCGCATTGGTTACATGGGTCTGTGCGGTAATCTGCAACCACCCGCCGGCCCGTGATGGCAGACCCAGAATCAGGCGGGGTGGCCCGGGGCGTGTGGTGTACAGCACCTTAATCTGTTCTGCGTCCGGCACACCCATGTTGCTGAGGTGTTGTTGCACCGCGCTGAGAATCTCACCATTGTGCGGCCAGCGGCTAAGTTCGTTTAGAGCAGCGTACTGCTGCGCCGTCTTTAAGCGGGTGATCTGAAAAGATTCATGTTGCAACACCGGCAGCAGATCCGGCTGGCGGGTCAGTAACTCGTCAATACTAACCGCGCGCACGGCAGTGCTGATGGCAAAAGAACGGGCATTTTCCACCAGCCGCTCATGGCCGTAGAAATAGAACCCGGCAACGTGCAGGGCGATAAACCCCAGCACCACAGCCCAGGCGATTCTGGGGAATAAGCCGCGCCCGGAGCTGGCTGGCTCTTTTGATGCCCCTTTGGCTGCCTCTTTGGCGGTCTGTTTGGCTGCCTCTTCAGAAAGATCTCCGGAAAGATCTTTGGAACTATCTTCAGCGTCGACTTTCAACACGTTCAACGTCCTCGGCAAACAGATAACCGCCACCGCGCACCGTTTTGATCAGCGCCTCGTCCGCCAGTTTGCGGCGCAACCTGCTCAGTTGCACATCCACACTGCGATCAAACGGTTGCGCGTGACGTCCCTTGGTCAGTTCAAGCAGTTGATCGCGATTCAGCACCTGGCCCGGGTGCTGCACCAAGGCTAGCAGCAGATCAAATTCGCCCGGCGTCAGGGAGACCAGCGTTCCCGCCGGATTAATCAAAGTACGTCGGCGGCTCGAGAGTTGCCAGCCGGCAAAGTCGAACAGATCGGCTGACCGCTGTTCATGCACCCACACATGCTCAGACATGCGCCGCAACACCGCGCGGATCCGCGCCAGCAGTTCGCGGGCGCTGAATGGCTTGGTCAGGTAATCATCCGCACCCATTTCCAGGCCCAGAACTCGGTCACTTTCGTCCGCCAATGCGGTTAGCAGGATGATCGGCAGGCGCGAAGACTCGCGAATCTCACGACACAGTTTCAGCCCATCCGCGTCCGGCAGCAGGATGTCGAGTAACAACAGATCCACAGACTCGCTGTGCAGAACACGTTGCAACTCTTGCGCGCTGCCTACTCCAATACAGCGGATGCCATAGCGGGCCAGATAGTCGCAAACCAACTGTCGAATCTCGCTGTCGTCATCCAGCAGCGCAATGCAGATCGCAGGCGCTTGATCCGCGTGGTTGTTCGTATTCGTCTTATACGTCATGACGGAGGCAGTATACCCGGCTAGCCAAATTGACACGGTAACATCCCGTTGCAGAAGCGCCATCTGCAATATTCTGTTACACGGTGATACTCCTCGGACAAGCAGCAAGATGAGAGTTGTGACACTTTGAACCTTCCTCAACTCACGGGAAATGTTATGAACCTCTTTCAAGTTGTGATCACCGCCGTACTGGCCACTCTGGCAGCGCTGGTGCTGACGGGTGTGGCAGCCTGGTCGCTTTGGCCGTCCAGCGCCCAAGCCAGCGGCACACTGGCCGCACACAGCGGATTCTGGCAACAGGCCGACGGCCAGAACCCGGTGGATCATACCGAGCATTGCGCCAAACTCAGCAGCACGCACCTGCAGATTGGCGAAGCGGTGTTGACCACCGTACTGGATCTGGACGACGCCCAGCAGGCCGCCCTGGAGCCTGTCGCGGACACCATGGAAAAATGGCGCGGGCAGGCGCAAACCGCCTGTGAGCAGGCCAGCCTGATCACCCTGGATGACAAGCTGGCCGGTATTGAAACCATGCTGACCATGGGTGCCGGGGCGATGAGTGAACTGCGCCCCGCGATCAACAATTTTTATCAATCGTTAACCGTCGACCAGCAGGCACAGTTGCAGGAGATGATGCAGCATCACCGCCAGGCCAGACGCGGAAGGTTTCACTAGCTACCGGTTGATCCAGTTAAACTGACCACTCGTCGCGCGCCGCAGAGGCGCGCTAACCTGACCGAAAAGTAAGCTGATCGAAAAGCACACTGATCGAAGCACAGGAGGACCAAGTGGTCGAACTAGGATATCTGCTGCCCACACGGGAAAAAGTCATGGGCGGTGAGCACGATACGCGAGAGCTGTTGGACAGCGCGCGGGAAGCTGAGCAACTGGGTTTCAACTCGATCTGGGCTGGTGATTCTCTACTGGCCCGACCCCGCCACGACCCTCTCACTCTGTTAGCAGCCGTCGCCGGTGCACTGCCGGATCTGTATGTCGGCACCGCGGTCCTGCTACCCGCACTGCGCAATCCCGTGGTGCTTGCCCAACAACTGGCTACGCTGGATCAGTTAAGCGACGGGAAGTTAATAGTCGGCGCCGGTATTGCCGCTGACGCTCCCAGCATACGGGCCGAATTTACCGCCGCCGGCGTGCCATTCGAAAAACGTGTGGGGCGCCTGATGGAAGGGTTCAGGCTCTGTCGCGCATTGTGGACCGGTGAGCCCGTCAGCTGGGACGGCCGCTGGCAGTTGGAGGATGCCGTCCTTGCGCCATTGCCCAAGCGTCCCGGGGGTCCGCTGATATGGCTGGCTGCCGGGGTTGATGCGGGCATTGTGCGCGCCGCTAAACACTTCGACGGCTGGTTTCCCATTGGCCCGGACGCCGCAGAGTTCGGGCGACGCCAGCAGGATTTTAACAAACATACCGAGGCCGCGGGTCGGTCACCGCAGACCACGGCGCTGTATCTGACCCTGGCTATCGACGACAATCGCGAGCGTGCAGATCAGGCGATCAAGGGCTATCTCGAAACTTACTATGGTGTACCCGCCCAGCTTATGCGCACCTTCCAGGCATGTTGTGGCGGCCCACTGGCCGAGGTGCTGGCATTCGTCCGCGCTTATGTTGAAGCCGGGGCTCAGCATCTCGTCATACGCTGTGTTGGTGACCACCAGCAGCT
>JBCCUW010000266.1:0-6342 GCA_039196385.1 Pseudomonadota bacterium | reverse complement strand
GGTGAGCGTCAGTACATCAACTTCCGCGCGCAGCGATTTCAGGCGCTCTTTCTGGCGCACACCAAAGCGATGCTCCTCGTCAATTACGATCAGGCCCAGGTCGGCAAATTTGATGTCCTGGGACAGTAATTTGTGGGTACCAACGACGATATCCAGCCGCCCGTTCGCCAGGCGCTTTGCCACGTCGTCCAGTTCTGCCTGGCTGCGCATCCGGCTGACGCTTTCAATACTCACTGGCCAGTTGGCGAACCGATCACGGAAGGAATCAAAGTGTTGCTGGGCCAGCAGGGTTGTGGGGACCAGAATGGCCACCTGTTTGCCCCCCTGCACGGCAACAAAAGCGGCACGCATGGCTACTTCAGTCTTGCCGAAGCCAACGTCGCCGCAGACCAGCCGGTCCATGGCGCGGGTGGTTGTCATATCAGCCAGTGTATCCTGGATGGCGGCGTTCTGGTCCGGCGTGACTTCAAAGGGAAACTCCTCCGCAAACTTCTCGTAGTCGGCTTCGTTCAGGCTGAAGCGGTGAGAAGTCTTGAGTTCGCGGCGGGCGTAGATGTCCAGCAACTCCGCCGCCACATCGATGACTTTTTCCGCAGCGCGGCGTTTTGCTTTTTCCCATTGGTCAGAACCCAGCCGGTGCAGTGGAGCATGCTCTTCGTCAGCGCCGGCGTAGCGGCTGATCAGGTGCAGGGCTGTCACCGGCACGTAAAGTTTGTCATCGTCCGCGTAAGCCAGCGTCAGAAATTCGTAGTTGTCGCCGTCGATACTCAGCGACTGCAGGCCCAGGTAACGGCCGACCCCGTGTTCGGCATGAACCACTGGAGCACCCAGACTGAGTTCTGTCAGGTTGCGCACTATCTGTTCGGGATCGATGACCCGTCCGGCATCCTGGCGGGGGTCGTTCTGGCGCGTGCCCAGCACATCGGTTTCGGTGACGATGACGCATTGATCGCACAGCAGACCTTCATCCAACTGCGCAATCGCAATACAGTGATTGTGGCTGGTCAGGTAACCCTGCAGCGTGTCGACCACTTCGGTGTGAATTTCTGCTTTGCGCAGCAGTTCGTCAAAAATTTCTCGGCGACCAGCGGTTTCGGCCACAAATAGAATGGGGTTGGTGGTTTCTTGCACAAAATGTTGCAAGCTCTGCACCGGTGATGACAATCTGCTGTCCGCCAGCAGGTCCGGAAGTGGTGCGCTGGTAAACGCGTGCTGGTGTTTGTGTTCGGTATTCGCGCTGACGGTGATGCGGCGGTAAGCATTCGATTGTTGCCGTAATTCCTCCAGGCTCAGATACAGATCAGCGGGCGGCAGAATGGGTCGTTCGATATCGTGACGCAGCGACTCGTAGCGGCTGTGCACTTCTTCCAGGTGTTGTTCTGCCGCTGCATAAACATCGTCCTCCAGCACCAGCAGGACATCAGCCGGCAGATAGTCAAACAGTGTTCCCAGCCCCTCAAAGAAGAACGGTAGATAGTATTCGATGCCGTTGGGGGCAATGCTGCTGGACACGTCCTGGTAAACACTGCAGCGCCGCACGTCAACGTTAAATGTGTGGTGCCAGCGATCCCGGAAGCGCGCGATAGCTGGCGCATCAAAAGGAAATTCTTTGGCGGGCAGCAGGTTCAGCTCGTCGATCTGAGCAATGGTGCGCTGGGTTTCCGGATCGAAGGTGCGCAACGTGTCTATTTCATCGTCGAACAGATCCAGGCGTACCGGCAGTTCTGCGCCCATCGGGAAAATGTCCATCACCGAACCGCGCACAGCATACTGCCCGCGCTCCGTGACTGTGTCGGTGTGCGTATAACCGGCGTCTTCCAGGTCGCTGCGTTGTTGCGCCAGGTCCAGCTGCTGGTCCTTCGAAAAGGCAAAGCCCGCGCCGGACAGGAAGGCCCGTGGGGCAATCTTCTGCAACAACGTCGTCACCGGCACGGTGAGAATGCCGCGTTGTTGTCGGGGCAGGTCGCGCAGCGTGGCCAGTCGTTCGGAAATGATGTCCTGGTGGGGTGAAAAAGCGTCGTACGGCAATGTTTCCCAGTCAGGGAATTGGCGGCAGTCGATATTGCCGGATTGCAGAAACTCCAGGGCACCCTGCCAGCGTTGCGCCCTTGCGGAATTGTTGGTCACCAGTAGTACCACACCCGCAAAACCCTGGCTGAGCTCGCTGATGGCCAGTGCATCTGCCGCACCGTGGAGATTGGCCCAGTTCAGGTGCTGGCCGGCAGCACCGGGCAAAGGTGCAGGATCGGGGAGGAGGACGGATTGCGCGGCTGGTTGGTTCAAAACAAAAGCGTGGCGTGGTTAACCAAAAGGCCGGTATTCTAACTGTACGGGCCGCAGAAGTGATGATGATTAACCAACGTTTTGCAATTTTTTTTGTGCTGGCCACCGCACTGGGATTGGTGGCCTATATCGCAGGTTTTTACCATGGGCAGTCGGCTGCTCACTCAGCGGCTGTAGGGGCAGCCAGCCTGGACTCGCCCTCTGGCCCGATCACGCCGAACACCGCAGAAACAGTGCCGCTATCCACGCCATCGGAGACTGTTGATCCTGCGGCCGCACCGCTGCTTGACTGGGTCACTGAAAAGCAGTGGTACGCGCTGGAGCAATGGCTGGCAGCGGTCAAAGACACGCTGAATGCAGAGCGTCGAGAGGCTTTCCTGAATGCGGTGCGCCGCAATATGAACAAATATGACGCGGTCGTTCTGCGTCGTCTGCTGCGCAACTACAGCAGCTGGTATCCCCAGGACGTGGAAGCCCAATTTCTGCTCAGTGACCTGCAGCAGATGGAAGGCCTGGCGGAGTCTGCGTTGGAAACACTGTTTGTCCTGTTGAATGGTGGCCACGGGGAAGCGGTGATGCAGCGGGCGCGGACGGATGCAGACCGCATCATCAACAACATCAGCGCCGGGCTCAAGAACCGGGGTGCGGTCGGCGAGCTGGTCGCCTTCTGGGAGCATGTTAGTCAGCGCTATCCAGCGAGTGATTATTTTCGTTACGAATGGGCTCGAGCGCTTGCTGCCAATCAGCGCTGGGACGATGCTAGGCGGGTACTGTTGGAAACCGGGGTCAGTGATGTGGCGCAGACCACCCTGGATGCGCTGGCATTAGAACTTGAAGAAGCGGAGCAGGGGCTGCAGTTTCAGCGTCGTGGCGACCGCCTGCTCGCGGCGGTTACGGGCAGCGCCGGGGGTGAATATTCGCTGTTGGTTGATACCGGCGCGAATATTACGAGCCTGTCACGGCAGGCACTTCGTGGTCTGCAGGCGATTCCGCTGGGGCGTACGGTGAAGGTGCGGACGGCGGGCGGGGTGGTTGAAACATCCGTCTACCGGGTCGCCAGCATGCAGGTGCAGGGTCGTACGCTGGCAGATGTGCGGGTGCTGCAGATGCCGGTTGAGCTTCCCGGTGTGGATGGTCTGTTGGGGGTTGATGTGCTCCGTCGCTTGCAGTGGCAACCTGTGGATAACCTGTGAGTAAGTGAATGTGCCCGACACGGACAAAATCGCTGTATCCCGCAGCACATGGGCGGTGCAGACACTAGCCAACGGCGAGTCAACGCGCTAAAGTGGAACGATCCCTTAATTAGCGGAGAGATGAAGTTACAGGTTGCTCAGTCCTCGCTGATCACCCCGTGGCGAATCGCCATGCAGCCCACAGACATTAAGAATCCCAACTACTTTCACAAAGTCGTTGATTGCCAATGGGCATGCCCGGCCCATACTCCAGTCCCCGAATACATTCGCTTAATTGCTCAGGAACGCTATACCGAAGCGTATATGCTTAATTGGGATTCCAATGTTTTCCCCGGCATCCTGGGACGCACCTGTGACCGGCCCTGTGAGCCGGCTTGTCGACGCGTGCGGACCGAAGAAAAACCTGTAGCGATCTGCCGCCTCAAACGGGTAGCGGCAGACAATAAAGGGGACATCAGCGCCTATCTGCCCAGGGTGCCGACACAGAAAAATGGTAAACGCATTGCGCTGATTGGTGCCGGTCCCGCGTCCCTGGCCGTTGCCCGGGATCTGTTGCCCTTCGGTTACGAAGTACATTTGTTCGAAAAAGATCCTTACGGCGGTGGCATGATGCGCAGCCAGATTCCCGCCTTCCGCCTGCCGGTGGAAGTGCTGGATGAAGAGGTTGACCAGATCCTCAACATGGGGGTTGAGTGTCACTTCGGACAGGAGATCACCAGCATGAAAGACATGCTGGCCCAGGATTTTGATGCCTATTTTGTGGGCACTGGTGCGCCACGTGGGCGCGACCTGGAATTGCCCGGTCGGGCGGAGGTTGATAAGCATATCCATATCGGTATCGACTGGCTGTCCAGCGTCGCCTTCGGGCACACTGAGAGTATCAGCGGCAAAGTGATTGTCATGGGGGGTGGTAATACCGCCATGGACTGTTGCCGTACTTCTCTGCGCCTCGGCGCAGAATCCGTCACCGTTGTCGTGCGATCCGCGTTTGAGGTGATGAAAGCCTCGGAGTGGGAGAAAGAAGACGCCATGCGCGAAGGGATACCGATTATCAACAATCGGCCGCCCAAAGAGTTTGTGCATGAAAATGGCCGCCTCAAAGGGGTCATTTTCGAGTGTGTTGAACCGGTTGAAGAAGATGGCCGTCTGAAATACGTGCCCACAGGTGAACCGGATGTATTTATCGAAGCGGACCATATCCTGATGGCTATTGGCCAGGATAATCATTGTCCCTGGATCGAGCGGGATGTGGGTATTGAGTTTGATAAGTGGGATTGTCCGGTCCTCAATGAAGTGACGTTCCAGACCGATAACCCCAAGGTGTTTTTTGGTGGCGACAGCGCGTTCGGGCCGGAGAACATCATCTGGGCATCCGCGCATGCGCATCAGGCGGCCATCAGCATCCATCTATTCTGCCAGGGCAAAGACCTGGTGAAAGACCGGCCCCCCGAAGGCGTTAATTTGATGTCCACCAAGATGGGTATGCATGAGTGGGCCTACGATGCTGAACATGACCCGGCAGCCCGGCATCTTGTTCCACTGGTGGAAGACACCCAAGCGCTGGCCAATGTAAAAGTTGAAGTTGAGCTGGGCTTCGACCGGGAACTGGGAGCCGCTGAAGCTCAGCGCTGCCTGAATTGTGACGTACAAACGGTGTTTACCGAAAACCTCTGTATTGAGTGCGATGCCTGCGTCGATATCTGCCCAATGGATTGCATTTCATTTATCGAAAACGCTGAAGAAGACGAATTGCGCCAGCGTCTCACCGCTCCTGCGTTGAACGCTGAACAGGACCTTTATGTTTCCATGGATCTGCCTACGGCGCGGGTGATGGTTAAGGATGAAGATGTCTGTCTGCATTGTGGTCTTTGTGCGGAGCGTTGTCCTACCAATGCCTGGGACATGCAGCGGTCGGTAGTGCATATCCCGCAGTTGGGGTCTTTTGGCGAATAACCTGGACGGAGCTGGTCCGAGCATGAGTGTGATCTACAACGATTTTGTGATTCGTTTTGCCAACGTCAATGGCTCTGGTTCCGCCAGCGCCAACGGCATGTTTGCCAAAGCGCTGTTCCGCATGGGCATACCCGTGGCCACACGCAACATCTTTCCGTCCAATATTCAGGGGCTGCCAACCTGGTTTGAAGTGCGGGTCAGTGAACAGGGTTATCTGGGCCGACGTGAGGGCGTCGACATCATGGTGGCCATGAACGCGGAAACCCTGGTGGAAGACGTGGCGTCGCTCAAGCCCGGCGGCTACCTTGTTTACGACAACTCCAAACCTCTGGCCAAAACGCTGAGGCGCGACGATATCCATGAGATCGGCATACCCATCTCCACGATGTTACTCACAGAATACACCGACCCGAAGCAACGCAGCCTGTTCAAGAACATTACGTATCTTGGTGCGCTGGCGGGGCTGCTCAATATTGAGTTTGATGTCATTACCGGCATGGTTGCGACCCAGTACAAAGGTAAAGACCAGCTCATCGCGCCCAACATTCACGCGCTCGAGATCGGCCGCAACTACGCGTATGAGTATCTGCAGGCGCCGCTGCCGCTGCAAGTGCGCCGCAGCGACAAGCTGGGCGACATGATCATGATCGATGGCAACGCTGCGGCAGGCCTTGGCTCTCTGTATGGCGGTGCCACCGTATGCGCCTGGTATCCCATCACCCCGTCTACGTCGGTGGCTGAAGCGTTTGAGCAACATGCCAACAAGCTGCGTATAGATAAAGCCACAGGGCAGAAGAAGTTCGCCATCATTCAGGCGGAGGATGAATTGGCGGCGATTGGTATTGTGATTGGTGCGGCATGGAATGGCGCCCGTTCTTTCACCGCGACCAGCGGTCCTGGGGTGTCACTGATG
>JBCCUW010000265.1:0-6351 GCA_039196385.1 Pseudomonadota bacterium | reverse complement strand
GGATCTTCTTTACGCAGACGTTCAAAATAGCCCCACAGCTGGTTTTCCTGGAACAGACGGATCTGGGCCGGATCCAGGCTAGCTAACGGTAGACTGTAGGGGTCGGGAATCTCCGATTGGGTTTGTTCGGTGTTTTGCATGACACTCGCCACAATATCCTCCTGTCTATAAGTCAAAGTTTCTAGTTCAAATGATCTGTTTCTTGACAGCGATGTTAGCACACATGCTTCAACTACCGGTTACTGCGCGGCAAGTTTTGCGAGACGCCGGTCGAACAGCGGCGCGGCTTTGGGAACCCGTTCGGCATAAGCGCGCGCGGTCGCCGTCAAGCGTCTCACTACGTGCTCATGCTGCGCTGCAACATTAAACTTTTCTCCCGGATCACTGGGCAGGTGATACAACTCGGCGGGGTTATGTGCTTCTCGCACCGGCGGCTGTCCGTATGCGCCCTCAGTAATGAAGTGCAGTTTCCAGGGTCCCTGTCGAAAGGCATACAGCTGACCGCTGCGGTAGAACGGCATTTCCTGTCGGGTGCTCGGTGCACCCTCTAACAGCGTTGCGCTCAGGTCATAACCATCCACACCCAGGCTGGGATCCGCACCGGCCAGAGTCGCCATGGTTGTATACAGATCCAGGGTGGAACCCAATTCACTGATTGTGGCAACGTGCATACGTCCCGGCCAGGCAAATACAGCGGGCACCCGCATGCCGCCTTCGAACGTTGTGCCCTTACCGTGGCGAAGTGGCCCGGCCACCCCCCCCTCGGCGCCCATGGTCAACCAGGGTCCGTTGTCACTGGTAAACACCACAAGCGTGTTATCACTCACGCCAGCCTCCTCCAGGGCCTGACGGACCTGCCCCACGCTCCAGTCGATTTCTTCAATAACATCACCATAACGTCCCGCCAAACTGGTATCCGCAAATTCCGCTGAGCGGAACAGCGGCGTGTGCGGCATGGCATACGGCAGATACAGCAGAAACGGCTGGTCTTGTGCACGCTGGATAAAGCTGACAGCAGCTTGCGTATAGCGCTTGGTCAGCGTGGTCTGCTCAGCAGGCCGTTCAACGGTTTGATCAACAAATTGCTCAGCGCCAGTGTCGGGATCAAGCAGCCTGCGGCTGGATAGAAGCGGCACGTTCCAGAAGGCCTGTTCGGGTTTGGCGTATTTCGCCGCGCGGCCGGCAAGCGCAGCCTGCAGTTGTTCAATTTTCCCTTCTGCCCGCAATGCCGCCAGGGCATCAATGTCCAACTCCCCAACCCAATCCATATCATTTGAGTAAGGTAACCCAAGCCATTCATCAAACCCATGTCGGGTGGGCCAGGCGTGAGGCGCGTCACCCAGATGCCATTTACCAAATATGCCGGTGCGGTAACCCTGCTGACGCAAAAGTTCAGCAAGCGTCGTTTCAGCAGCGGGAAACCCCCCTTCTTCGCGCGGGAAGTAGACGCCAATGCGCTCGCCGTACAGGCCGGTGCGTACAGGTAGACGACCCGTCAGCAGCGCACCGCGGCTGGGCGAGCAAACTGGCGATGCGACGTAAAAATCAGTCCAACGCTGACCCGCCGCTGCCATCGCGTCAATGTGCGGGGTGCGAGTGTAGGGATGACCAAAACTCTGCAGGTCACCGTAACCCAGGTCATCGGCAAACAGGACAACAAAGTTTGGGGGTGCGGTCGCCGCGTTCTTCTCCTGACTCGCAGGCTCAACAGTATCCCGGACGACACAACTCATCACTGGCAGTGTCAGCACCAAGGTGAGAAGTACTCTGTTCATGGGTATTGTCTCTTCATATTTGTTGGTTTTCAGTCCTCGGCTGTTGAGCGCTCAAACCAGCATCTGCGGCATCGGCTCAATCTGTTCAGCCAGCACCTGTGAGCTTTTGACGCCCAGCCAGTTCTGGATCGCAGTGGCATAAACCCGACGAAAGTCGGTGGTGTACGCCAGGTTGTCACCCAGGACCAGATTGGACAGACTGGGCGCTTCACCATAATGCCCACCCCGGACCGGTTCACCCGCCAGAAACATCACGTTAGCCGTGCCGTGATCTGTGCCCAGGTTGGCGTTTTCCGGCACGCGCCGACCGAATTCAGAAAACACCATCACCAACACACGCCGCGCCTCCCCCATGCGTTGCAGATCCTGAATAAAGCCATACACGGCATCCGCCGCGTAGCTCAGCAAGCGCTGATGCAGGGCAGGCTGTTGCACATGGGTGTCAAAGGCGTTATTCGGAAAACTGACGTAATACAACTGTGTGGGCAGACCCGCCGCAATACACGCAGCGACTTTGCGCAGCCCCAGGGGCGCCAAACCATAATCCACACCGCTTTTGTAGTCGCGCCAGGCCTGGCGGATTTGTCCAGCAGAAGCTTGCGCGCTGGCGTCTACTGCGCGCAGAAATCGATACGCCGCGTTGTCCGCAGCGACTTCCTGCTGCGGCTGTGCAAGCTGGCCTTCACCCATCCAACTGTGCCGCTGAAAGCGCTCAGGGTCAGCAAACACCAAGGGCGTATGGATAGCGCTGCGAACGGCAAGAGACTGTGTGTCACCCAGATTGATAACCATGTTGTCCTGACGCCTGGTGGCCAGCTGATCTGCAGTGCGCCCCATCCAACCATAAGCATTACCCTGGTGCGGGGCGCCGGTATGCCAATACGCCATGGACGTGAAGTGGGAAAAGGAAGGCTGTGCGTAACCGCATCCGTGCACAATGGCTAGTTGGCCGGCCTGCCACAGTCGCTGCATCCCCAGCATGCCAGGGTTCAGGCCATAGTGATCATCCAGGGCCAACAGGTCTGCCTGTCGAATACCAATCGTGGGGCGCTGGCGGTAATAGGTATCGTCCGCGAACGGCACAACGGTGTTCAGGCCATCATTGCCGCCCGACAACTCCACAGCCACCAGAATGGGCTGACTATTGTCAGCTGCTGCCGCGCCTGATCCGTAGCCAAGCAGCGCTGCTGTGGACAGCCCGGTGAAATACTGCGCAAAGTGCCGCCTGTTCATCGCTTTATAAGCCTCTCATCGCCGCCATTTCAGTCTTTTCAGGTTTTCCCGCATTTTCCGCTCTCGTTTTGTCAGCCGGCACACACTCCCCCATTGATTCTTCCCCATTGATTTCCGTATGTCCCGGTCAGCCCAGCTGATATTCAGGCAGACTCAAAAGGCGGTGAAGAAGGATGCGCAGGGGTTCTTCCAGATAGCTGGCCGCCGCCTGGATATCATCCGTACCCAACTCTTCACGGAGCCAGTCGGCCAGCGCTTTCTGCGTTTCTACGGATGGAGGCGTAAGGAAAAACACCTCCGTAAAGTGGCTGACCACCTGCTCTGTCGTACTTAGTTCAGCCGCCAGAACCTGCTCGACCAGTTGCAGCCGGGCCGGTCGGCGTGGAATCGGCAATACCCGCTCCAAAGCCATTTGCCAGCCGCGCATACTGCCCAGTCGCGTGTTGAAATCTTCGTCTCTATCAGCCATCAGATTAGACGCTGCCAGTGTTTCCGTTTCCACACCGGTTGGTCTGGTCGCTGCGGTCACGCTCATACCCTGGCGTAAGCGTTGCTGGACATTGGCGACTTCCTGAACAAACGCCGGATAGCGGTCTGGCGGTACAAAGCTGATATCCGGAAACAATACATCCAGAACAAAATTGCTGCGCGCAAACATGAGGCTGGGTGTGATCCAACTCGTTCCGTGTGACCATCCAGCCACCGTGGGCGGGTGTAGCAGATGCTGACCCAGAGCCGCGCTGACAGTGTTGAAGTCGGGTACGCCAGGTACTTCAACCAGGCCAAGACGCCGGTAAGTAGACACCAGCAGTTCCACTGGACTCTTGATCCGGCTGCCGCGGTTTGCCTTCTGATAGAAATGCTCGGACAACAACAACGTGCGCATAAAGGCGCCCAGATCGTAATCCAGATCGCGCAGCACCTGCCCCAACTGCTGTACCTGCGCGTCCGCAATCTCCGCGTGCACAAAGTAGCGATAAATGTTGCCAGCAATAAACTCTGCTGTGGCCGGCTGCGCCAGAATCAAGTCGATAATCTGCTCACCGGTGAAATTGCCACGCTGGCCAAGAAATGTTTTCTCTCCGCTGTCGTGTTGGGTTTGATCTAGATGATAATTCAACCCACGCACATTCCAGCCGGTAAATGCGCGGGCGGCCTCCTGCACATCCACTTCGGCATAATGGCCTACCCCCATGGTAAACAGCTCCATGATCTCTCGAGCAAAGTTTTCGTTTGGTGAATCCTTGGTGTTCACGCCCGCATCGAGAAATACCAGCATTGCCGGGTCTCGGGCCACGTTAAGTAGCAGTTCCCTGAAGTTGCCAAGACCAAGACGCTGAAACAACATCAGCTGCTGTAACATCTTACGATAGTCACGCACTTTGTCTTCGTTGGTGGCAAAATGCCCATGCCAGAACAACGCCATTTTTTCCTGCAAGGGGTGTTCGTTAGTGAGCATTCGGTTAGCCCACCAGTACGCTACACGGTCCGTTTCCAGTCGCGATGCCCGCAGCCAATAGAAAAACTGGTTCACCACAGGCTGCAGTGGCCGGTTACCACCGGGTTTAACCTGCACACCCAGGGCATGCCCCTGCGCGCGCGCCAGAGCGGTGGTCGCCGGACGACTGGGTGGAAATGGGTCCAATCCGGGTGAGAATATTCCGGAGTGAACAAAGTCAGGTAGTTCACGCCGCTGTTTGGCGCCATAAACCACCAGCGCTACCGCGTTGCGCGGTGACAAAGCAGCCAACCCTTGAACCTGTTCCCGCGTACCGCCAAAGCCAGCGCGGGATAGCAAATGCGCGCTGTGTTCAGGACTCCAGTCGCGGGCCTGCAGCGGTCGCAGGTTCAGTTCCGCATAGACGGGTATACTTACAGCAAGCACATTGATCGCCAGACCAATCAGCATGCCAAGAAGAACTGGCCTGCGACGCGAAGAATGCGCACGCCGCGAGCCTCTACCCATCAGGTCGCCATGCCTCATCTTCGGTTCTCTTTGCAACTCCTATGGCTCCCTCTCACCCGGCCACGATAACCCTACCATTTTTGCGCAGCGTTGGCGTAGAATCAGACCGATGCAAGCTCAGCAAGAGGGATAATTCATGTCGCAGCTATTCTCCGCCACACGCCGTCGCTTTGTTCAATATGGCACTTTGTTGGGTGTGGGCGCCCAGACATTGCTGCGCTCCGGCGATGTGAAAGCCTCTATCTTTGATGGCAAAGAAGCTGCTGGCCTTGGAGAACCCTGGCCGCAGATGCAATACCGCACCCTGGGGCGCACCGGTCACAAGTCCAGTCGGCTGGTATTCGGCTGTGGCGCTACACTGTCCCGCGACCGACACGACGACCTGTTGCACACAGCTTTTGACGCCGGCGTGAACACCTTTGATGTGGGCTTTAAGGATTACTACAACGATGCGGAAAAGAATCTGGCACCGTTCCTGAAAACCCATCGCGACAAAATATTCCTCATTTCCAAAGCTTACGTGCCTGTCGATATCGACTGGGACGAAACAATTACCCTGGCCCAGGCTAAAGCGGCTGCCAAAGGTTGGTTGGCTTACCTGGACGGCAGCCTCTCCGAAATGGGCATTGACCATGTTGATGCCTACTACTTCATGGCCGCCAACAATGTTTCTGTGGTGGGCAACGAAGAGTTGCACCGCGCTTTTGAAACCGCTAAAGCCCAGGGTAAGGTCGATTATCTGGGCTTATCCACCCACCAGAACGCAGCCAATGTGCTGCAGACTGCCATTGACAGCAATGCCTTTGACCTGGCGATGCTGGCGATTACCCCGAGCGGTTGGTACGACTTTGAAGACAGGTCAGTGCTGCCGGACTCGCCACCCATGACGGACATCCGTCCTCTATTGGACAAAGCCCGGGAAGCTGGGATTGGCCTGGTTGGCATGAAAGCGGGTCGCTTTCTGGCAGGCCGACGTTTCCTGGGCTGGGGCAATCCAGATGCTTTTGACAAGCACTACAACACAAAGTTGATGCAGGCCAAATTCTCCGAATTCCAGCGCAGCTACGCCTATGTACTGGAACACGGGCTGGACGTTGTGAACGCGGATATGCAAAGCCTGCTGCACCTCAAAGAGAACTTTACCGCCGCAGCCACCTCAGCGGAATATTTCGATATTGCCTAAGGCACTGTTTTATCAGCCCAGCAGCGGCATCTCCGGGGACATGCACCTGGCGGCTCTGGTCGACCTGGGTGTACCGGCTGAATGGCTGCGCGATCAACTGGCCAAACTACCCGTCACTGCAGAGTACACTCTGACATTGACCCCAGCGAAAAAGATGGGCATTACCGGTACCCAGGCTCGGGTGACTACGGTGG
>JBCCUW010000264.1:0-6395 GCA_039196385.1 Pseudomonadota bacterium | reverse complement strand
GGAGACCACCAGATTGTCTGCCGGACCTGCCGAGCGCGGGTCAAACACATGATCAACCCGGCGCCCGTTCACCATACGGAAATTGCGGTAATCCCCCGATGTGGCCACGCTCACATCGTTAAGGACCATCACTTTCTGCACCACACCAATTTGACCGACGGCCGGCGATTCAATGCCAATCTGCCAGGAAACCGCGCGCGGATTCAGTCCCGAAACGCTAATCTCCCCACCAACGTCAACCATGAAATGGGCACAACCTCTGCCGCGCAGGACATCAGCCAATTGATCTACAGCGTATCCCTTGGCCAATGCTGAAAAGTCGACATACACCCCTGCGACGCGCTTCCGTAAACGGGTCACGCCATTCTGTTGCTCCCATTCCAGATGCTGCATCCCCACGCTTGCCGCCGCCGCTTCCTGCGCTTCAGCTGAAGGTGCCGCAGTCTGCCTACCGGGCCCGAATCCCCACGCATTCACCAGCGGCCCAACCGTGACGTCAAACGCACCACCTGACGCCCGGTGGACAGCATCCGCTACGCCGAGCACCTCAGCAAGCCCTGCGGAAACGTCGCGCCACTGCAGGGAGTCATCCGCGTTAAACTTTGAGAGTTCAGAAGCATCCAGATACGTGGACATGCTCTGGTTGACACCGGCCAAAATCGCATCAGCTTCAGCCACGCTCATCTGACACGGCGCAGCCTGCTTAAAACGCAACGCGTAGTAAGTCCCCATGGTCTCTCCGCGCAGCGTGACATACTGATCAGCCCAACTCGTATCGTCAGCACAGGCACCCAGACTCAATACCGCTAACCCGGCACAACAAGCCAGCCAGGTACGTGTGACATAAAATTGACACC
The DNA here is from genome assembly GCA_039196385.1 of Pseudomonadota bacterium. Classification (GTDB taxonomy): domain Bacteria; phylum Pseudomonadota; class Gammaproteobacteria; order Pseudomonadales; family Azotimanducaceae; genus UBA4421. The sequence continues at coordinate 5,538 of JBCCUW010000264.1, read as the reverse complement.
AGCGCATCAACGAACGCGTCAGAACCTCTACACGGGCTCGCGTCTTGGTTACAATCACATACTTCACAGAAAAACTAACCGCTGTGTATCAGGCACAATAGTCATACCTGGTAGGAGAGCACACGTGACAAGAGCAGACAAGCCATTGCCGCCAACCGCAGCCATCTGCCCGTTGCAGCACGCGGTCCTGCAGGGGACAGCTGCGCACCGGCACCGCGCCCGACAACGCCTCAGAAATGGCGCCCGCCAAATCGCCAGACAAGACGTCACCCAGCATTTTAATACCCAACCCGACAGCCTGCAGTTGCGCACCGGTCACTTTGTAAATCTCAGGGTATAGCCTCACACATGTCATCAAAATGGTTTGCGCCGGCGCTGCTGCTTGCTGCGTTCACGGGCTGGTTGACCGCTGTCCTGTTCGGCGATGTAACGTGGCTCAGCGCCACCACCAAGATCATTCAGGACGGTTTTCTCGCTGCGCTCAAGATGATCATTGCACCGCTGATCTTCTTTTCGCTGATTGTCGGCGTTCTCCACCTGCGCAGCGCCGGCAGCATGGGCCGGTTGGGAGGTGTCACCGTACTTTACTACCTGACCACTTCCGGAATCGCCATCGTGATTGGACTGGTGGTGGTGTTTTTCATCCACCCATGGACAGACTCACCACCGCTCACCGATGTCCCTGTGGTCGAAGCACAACTGATCAACACACAGGATGGTAGCGTCTGGGCACTTGTTGGAGGCATCGTGACAGCGATGCTCAGCAATCCGTTCACTGCTTTGGCAGAGCTGAATATTCTCGGCATTCTGACCAGTGCACTGCTATTTGGTCTGGCCGCAGCCTGGGTGCTGCCCAAGGATTCCCCTTGGCCAGATATGTTACAACAGATCACCGAGGTCATTTTCCGGGTGGCCGTCTGGATTCTCACGCTGCTCCCGCTGGGCATGTTCGCAATTGCCTTTCAACTGACAGATCGTATCGACTTTTCTACCCTGGTTTCCCTGGGGCAATTTGCCGCAGTTGTATTCGGCGCTACCGCGTTCCACGGCCTGATAGTGCTGCCCCTGCTGGCCTGGCTGCTCACCGGAACCCCGCCACAACGACTGTTCCCTGCCATCGCTCAGCCGCTGCTCACCGCCTTTGTGACCTCGTCAAGTGCGGCAACGCTGCCTTTGTCCATGCGCGCCGCAGAAGAAAAGCTGCATGTCCATCGTGACACAGCAGCCTTCGTGCTGCCCCTGGGTGCTACGGTCAACATGGACGGCACCGCGCTGTTTGAAGGAGTGGCGGTCATTTTCCTGGCCTACATGTTCAGTGTGCCGCTCACACCGGCAGCCATTGTCCTGGTGTTTTTTGTCACGATGCTCGCATCCGCGGGCGCGCCGGGCATTCCTTCGGGTTCCATGGCGGGCCTGCAGATTGTGTTGCTGGCCGTGGGTATTCCGTTAGAAGCCATCGCACTGCTGCTGCTGATCGAACGACCCTTGGATACTTTCCGCACCGCCGTCAACGTGCAGGGTGACCTCATCGGTAGCCTTGTCGCAGAAAAGTACGCATGAATCCTGCGCCAACAGGTCCCGATACGGCCAATAACAATGCCCCACGCCTGCTGCTGCTGCGCCACGGCCAGATCAAAGCGAACAAACAGGGGCGCTGGCACGGGTCAACAGACAGCCCACTGACATGGCAGGGGCGCCGACAGGCCAGACGCACAGGCCAACATCTATCGGCCAACGAGACCGTTCACGCCGTTTACAGCAGTCCCCTGCAGCGGTGCCTAAACACCGCGCATTATGCCAGCGAACACCTGCAAGCTGAGGTGCAACCGGTTGATGGTTTGCAGGAATTATCCATTGGTGAGTGGGAAGGTACACGATTCCGGGATCTGGTCCGGCAACACAATTTCATGCAACGACTCAGCGACGAACCGGATTACGCAGCACCGGGCGGCGAAAGTCTCAATCAGGTCGCTCGGCGGGTGGCGGCTGCACTGCGACACATCGAAGCGCAACATGCGGCTGGCGAAACCGCACTCGTCGTCAGCCATGGTGTCTCCATTGCCATTGCGTTATCGGTATTTCTGCAGGGATCACCCAGCGCCTGGACCGAGTATCGCATCCGTAACTGCAGCCTTACGGAGCTCTATCTCTCTCCTCAACCTTATCTTGTGGGCTTAAACGAAGATTACCACCTGTAAGTTTGGCCAACGCTCATCTGGCGGAACCTGTGCAGGCCTGTCCGGGCCTATGCAGGCCTGGGGAAGAACGGTTAAAGTGCTGGTTTAACTCAAGGGAGAGACTCACCATGACCGAATATTGTCTGGTCGAAAAAAGCAATCACATCATGACGGTACGCCTCAATCGTCCCGACCGGCTGAACGCTCTGCACCCACTGGCCAACGCAGAATTAGGTGAGGTTTTTGATGACTTCGCGGCAGACGACGACATGTGGGTGGCAATCATTACCGGCGAAGGCCGCGGCTTCAGTGCAGGCAACGATCTTCGCTACCAGGCTGAAGGTGGCGAGCGCGTCGCCACACCACGTGGCTTTGGTGGTCTCACCTCCCGGTTTGATCTGACCAAGCCTGTTATCGCCGCGGTAAACGGAGTCGCCATGGGCGGCGGGTTTGAGATTGCCCTGGCCTGTGACCTGATTATCGCATCCGAAAAAGCCATGTTTGCCTTGCCGGAGCCAAAGGTAGGTCTGGCCGCTCTGGCCGGAGGTTTGAATCGACTGCCCCGTCAGATTGGTTCCAAGCGGGCGCTGGGCATGATTTTGACCGGCCGCCACGTTACCCCACAGGAAGGCAAAGAACTCGGTTTTGTGAATGACGTTGTACCCCACGAAGAGCTCATGCAGGCCACGATGAACTGGGCGGAACAGATTACAGAGTGCGCACCGCTGTCTATTCGCGCCAGCAAAGACGTGGTCTATCGCAGCCTCGATAACGCGTCATTGGAAGACTCCATGCGACAGAAATACGATAGCGTAGCGGCATTGGCCAGCAGCGAGGACTTTATTGAAGGGCCGAAGGCGTTTGCAGAAAAGCGCAAACCCAATTGGCAAGGCAAGTAACGATTCGGGCGTCGGCTCAGGCACGCCCCAACCCAGCAGAACGGCTCAGTCGACCAGCTCAGTCGACCAGTAAGGCCTGCGCCGTCGTGATGGCATCAGCCACAACGGCGACGGTTAAACACACATCGTTCAGAGTGGCGTGCTCACCGCGCCGCTCCATTTCATGCACAATTTCTGCGTGGGGAATGGTCACATGCATCAGATCTGGCGTTGTTGCAAACTGGCCACTGTAAAACTTTGCATTACTCATAAAACCTCAACACGCCGCCACACGGCGAATTCACTGAATACTGAGGTAGATATTCAAAATTAATGCCAGTCTAGATAGTTTTTATAAATTATTGTTTTTATTAATATTTTATTTACAAATTGGCTCGAGCGATCGCTTAAAGTCATCACTTGGGCATGCCCATTGCCGTCACCTTTTGAAATTTCACGGCCACATCATTCCGGCCGCAGGATGTAGTCCGGACCATGCAAAAGTCCCGCACAAACAGGCACAATACCGCCCATAACCAGACCTTGGTGCACCCCAGACGCTGACCGCACTTCATTGCCGACAAACAGGACCCTACATGTTGAAGATTACCCATAGAGAACTCATCGATAACGCCCTGGCAGATATTCAGACGCTCTCGCTTGATGAAGCCCAGGCCCGCTTGAATGACGAGGACGTTGTATTCGTCGACTTACGCGATCCCCGCGAGTTGGAACGCGAAGGAAAAATCCCGGATGCCCTGCACGCACCGCGAGGCATGATCGAGTTCTGGATAGACCCCACTTCACCGTACTTCAAAGACATCTTCGGTTCGGGCAAGCAGTTTGTATTTTACTGCCAGAGTGGTTGGCGATCTGCGCTGACAACCAAAACTGTCCAGGACATGGGCTTACCCCGGGTGGCACACATCGGCGACGGATTCCGCGGCTGGAAAGACTCTGGTGGCGCGACAGAAGAAGTGCAGCCGAAACAAAGAAAATAGTGGTGCAGCTGGCCACGCGATGCGTCGATGATCAGGCGGATATCAGCTGGCCATTCAGTGAGTTAGTCAGCTAGAAAGTTGCGCCGCAACCTCCATCAACAGTCCAACCTGGGCCGTGTATTGCGCAACGGTGTCATAACGAATCGCACAAACCAGCCGATCTACTCCCAGCGTCTCGTACGCAGCGGCCATATCCAAGGCCTGTCCAGGCTCATCCAGCGGTAAGCCGCTCATCACCGTCACGGCGGCACCCTTGCCAGCCTCAGCGCACAAGGTTTGATAAGTAGCAAAATCATCCGCAATCTGGGCCGCGTTGCGCGCCATCGGCAACCAGCCATCCCCATAAGCCACTGCCCGGCGCAAAGCAAATGGTGCACGCCCTCCCACCAGAATCGGTGGCGGCGCAGGCCGAGGTCGAAACAGAAACGTCTGGCCGTTGTGGGTCACTTCATCATTGGCAAAACAGGTATTCAAAAAAGCCAGGGTTGCATCGGTTTGGGCACCGCGCTGATGGCGATCAATACCCAGCGCTTTAAACTCGGCGTCCATCCAGCCGACACCGACACCCAGCAACAGCCGCTCGGCGGATAGCTCTTGAATCGTGGCTATCTGTTTGGCCGTTGGCAGCATTGCCCGGTACGGCAGAATCAAAACGCCAGAGCCAAGCTTGATCCGGGTGGTTTGCCCGGCGAGCCAGGCCAGCCCCGTTAATGTGTCCAGATAACGCCCACCACTCCCTTCTGCATCGTCCGGTGGAATCGCAATGTGATCGGTAATCCAGATCGACTCGACGCCTGCCGCTTCGGCTTGAGCAGCACAAGCACTCATGATCTGCGGCGTTGATTGTTCGCCCATGTTGCGCAGGGTGACACCAATGTCCATAAACTTCCTCTAACCCGGGTTCAGGCAGCAATCTTACTTCATATAGTCCGCGTTAGTTTGTACACTCCCCGCGTGGTCATTCTCATCTATTCTCTGGCCTTCACCGGCGGTTTTGTCATCATGTCACTGGAACTCCTGGGCGGTCGTGTGCTCGCGCCGTATTTCGGCAGCAGCATCTACGTCTGGGGCAGTATCATCAGCGTGTTTATGGCATCGCTAGCGCTGGGATATCTATTCGGTGGGCGCTTGTCGGTTAATCATCCCAGTCTGCGCAAATTCGGGGCTATTTTCTTTGTTGCCGCTATTCTGCTGTACCCGCTCATTCTGCTCGCCGAACCCACCATGGAATGGGTCTTCGACCAGATCGAAGATCCACGGTTTGGCTCTTTAGCCGCGTCCGTCGTGCTGTTTACCCTGCCGAGTATCATTCTGGGTATGATCTCACCCTACTCCGTGCGCTTACTGGTAGAGACGGTGGAACACTCCGGGCAGATGGCCGGCCGTGTGTTTTTTGTTTAAACACATGGCAGCGCCAAACGCACAAAAATAACAACCGACAAAAATTTACTATGGTTGGAGAAAAAAAAAAGATTGGGGGGG
>JBCCUW010000263.1:0-6399 GCA_039196385.1 Pseudomonadota bacterium | reverse complement strand
GAAGTTGGATCTGGTGGCTGAAGGGGTGGAAAATCGCACCCAGCTCAAGTACCTGCGGGATCACGGTTGTGAAGAGGTACAGGGTTTTATTTTTTCACCGGCAGTGCCCGCTGCAGATCTGGCCGCGCTGCTCAAGGAAAATGGCTTCACCCAGTTGTTGGATGGCAAACCGGTCGCGGTTTTGAGTGCCTGAAAAGCCCGGATAACATAACAAAAACTCTCCGATTTACCGTATAGTGCGCCGTTCGGCGGCGATCTCCTCCGTGGGGTTAATGGCCTGTGGTAAATTTCCCGAGGTGAATCTCCTGGAGTAAAGTGCGCCGTGTTTTGGCATCTCTTTGTCATGAGTCAATGAAATCCATTCAGACTCATGGAGAGACACGTACTGGTTTAGCGAGAAGTGGCGGGTGTAATGAAAGGTTTTACCACTCAGATTGTCCACAACGACCGTTTGGCAGGCATCGAACACGGTGCAGTGCACAAGCCCATTCACACCTCCGTGGCGTTCGGCTTTGCCGATACCCGGGAACTGGCTGCTGTCTTTCAAGGTAAGCAACCGGGTTTCACTTACGGCCGACAGATCAATCCCACGGTTGAGGCGTTGGAGAACAAGATCAGCCGCATGGAGAGTGGCTTGCGCAGTGTGTGTTTTGGCACGGGTATGGCGGCCATCGGCACCACCCTGTTTGCGCTGTTGCGGGCCGGTGACCATATGGTGTCCAGCGCGTTTCTGTTCGGTAATACCAATAGTCTGTTCAATTCGTTTGCCACCCAGGGTCTGGACGTCAGCTTTGTCGACGCAACCTCGGTTGAAGCGGTGGCAGAAGCCGTAACGGACCAAACGCGACTGGTCTTTGTTGAGACTATCGCGAATCCGCGCACTCAAGTCACGGCGCTGAAGGAGATTGGCGAGTACTGTGCCGCGCACGGCCTCATTTATGTCGTCGACAATACGATGACGTCCCCCTATCTGTTCCAGCCCTCTGAGGTGAAAGCCAGTTTGGTGATCAATAGTCTCACCAAGTATATCGGCGGCCATGGCAATGCCCTCGGTGGCGCGGTGACCGAGATGGGACATTTTGACTGGTCCCAATACGCGAATATTTATGAGGATTACCGCACCGGTAACCCGCAGATGTGGGGCATTACGCAGATTAAGAAGAAGGGTTTGCGTGACTTCGGCGCATCGTTATCTGGCGAGGCGGCGCACCATATTGCAATTGGTGCCGAAACCCTGGCGCTGCGCATGGAACGCCAGTGCACCACGGCCCAGGTGCTGGCGGAGTTTCTGCACGCCCACGAGCAGGTTGGTGAAGTGTTTTATCCCGGCTTGCCCCATCACCCGCAGTATCAGCGCAGCCGGGATCTGTTTAAGCATGCCGGCGCCATACTCAGTTTTGAACTGGCACCCGGGGTGGATCTGTGGCAATTCATGGACCGCTTTGAAGTCATTATTCGTTCAACCAATCTGGGTGATAACCGCACTCTGGCGATTCCCGTGGCGCATACGATTTATTATGAGATGGGCCCGGAACGCCGCGCCAGCATGGGGATCGAAGATTCCCTGATCCGCGTCAGCGTAGGTATTGAAGACGCGCAGGATCTGATTGACGATATCAGCCAGGCTTTTGGTTAAGGCAAAAATTTCCAGTTTCAGCAGGGGGATACATGGGTAGATTAGACAATAAGGTGGCGGTGATTACCGGCGGGGCTGGTGGCATTGGCATCGCTGTTGCGCAAAGGTTTACTGAAGAAGGTGCGGATGTTCTGCTGGTGGATCTGGACGAGCAGGCGCTGGCTGACGCGGTGCAGAAGATTGGCAGCAACAAAGTCAGTTACTTTGTGGGTGATGTGACCAAGGCAGAAGACAATCAAGCCATGATCGATATGGCCACGGAAAGGTACGGAGGTGTTGATACCTTCCTGGCTAACGCCGGTATTGAGGGGGATGTGACGTCCATACTGGACTACGATGAGCAGCGTTTTGATCAGGTCATGGCGGTTAACGTCAAAGGCCCCTTTCTGGGCTTGAAGGCAGCCATACCGGCCATGGTCAATCGCGGTGGCGGCAGTATTATCATTACTTCCAGCATTGCCGGTGTCCAAGGCGCACCAGGTGTAGCGCCTTATGTAACCAGTAAACACGCGGTCATCGGTTTGATGAAGTCTGCTGCAAAAGAAGTGGCGGCACACAAAATCCGCGTCAACACAGTGAATCCGTCGCCGGTTGAGACCAGTATGATGCGTCGCCTTGAGTCCGGCATGGGCGCAGGCATGGGAACAGACGCTGCGGACGAGGCGAAAGCCCGCATGGAGGCTAATATTCCGCTGGGGCGATATGCTGAGCCTGAGGACATTGCGAACATCATGCTGTTCCTCGCCAGTGATGACAGCGAATTTCTGACCGGCTCCGTGTACATGGCGGACGGCGGGAGTTCGGCATAAACAGTCGACATCACCATGCGACATCATCATTCGACACAAACAGATGAACGTGTCCCACCGAGGAGCCCGCTGAATGACCGCTGCCGTGCTCACTACTGATCTGCCGCTACCCAATAAACGTACCGGCAAAGTGCGTGATCTTTATGACGTGACGTTGCCTGACGGTGAGCCGGCGTTGCTGATTGTTGCCACTGACCGGGTCAGCGCGTTTGATGTGGTCATGGCGAATGGGCTGCCCGGCAAAGGGGTTATTCTGACTCAGCTGTCCTGCTTCTGGTTCGATTACTTCAGCGATAGCGTCGCGCATCATCTGCTCAGCGCTGATATCGCGGATGTACCCGGACTGTCGGACGCCCAGCGCGCGGAACTCAGCGGGCGCATTATGCTCTGCAGGCGTACAGAGGTCTTACCCATCGAGTGTATTGCCCGTGGCTACATCACGGGCAGTGGCTGGAAAGATTATCAGGCTACGGGCGCGGTCTGTGGTATTGAACTACCCACTGGACTGCAAAATAGCGATCGCCTGGCTGAGCCGTTGTTTACGCCGTCCACCAAGGCGGCCAGCGGCCATGATGAGAACATTAGCGTTGCTCAAGGTGCTGAGATTGTCGGACCGGAGATGATGGACTGGCTGGGCAAGACCACGTTGACACTGTATCAACGGGCGCGGGACTATGCAGGGGAGCGCGGCATTATTCTGGCGGATACGAAGTTTGAGTTTGGTCAGACGGGCAACGGGCAGCCTCTGCTGATTGACGAGATTTTTACCCCGGACAGCTCGCGGTTCTGGCCGGCGAACGATTGGCAGCCCGGGCGTGAGCAGCAGAGTTTCGATAAACAGTTTGTCCGCAACTATCTGGAAACTCTGGTTAGTGCGGGGCAGTGGGATAAAACACCGCCGGGTCCCACGTTACCGGAAGAGATCCTGGAAAAAACGCTGGCCCGGTATCTGGAAGCTTATGAGCGTCTCACAGGGAGCTCACTCAGCCTTTAGCTTGCGCCTTGCGGGGAAGATTGATCGGGTGGATTGGTCAACATACAAGATGCTCTGCGACAGACCGGATTATTGGTCGCGGTGGATGCTGGACCAGGTGGAAGCGCTGTTGGCACAGCTTCAGCAGCAGGAGTTGCTGGCGGCATTGCGGCAGCACCGTGCGGTCAGTCCGCTGCCGCAGCCTGCGGACCACAAAGGCCCGGCACAGACGCACATGTACCAGCTGTCTCTGCCGCTTGCGCAGCGTCGTCTGGTGCTGGCGGCAGTTGAGCAAGCCCATGCCCAGGGTTTAACCACGGCCGCCACGCGCGGCCGCGGTCTGGGCGGATTTGTCGAAGCGTGGCGCGAATACGTCGCTTTTAGTGACCCGCTTGCTGAACTTGGGGAGCAGGGCAAATGGAGCCAGGATAATTAGCCAGGTCACCAGAATTCTTGTGGCAAACCGGGGGGCCATTGCCCGCCGGGTAGTCCGTGCCTGTAACGAAATGGGTCTGCATAGTATTGCGCTCTACTCGGATGCAGATGCACAGGCGCCGCATCTGGCGGAAGCCAGCGAAACCGTGCATTTGCCGGGTAATCGCGCTCTTGAGACTTATCTGAATCAAGCCGCCATTCTGCAGGCAGCGGTGGACACCGGGGCGGACAGCGTGCATCCGGGGTATGGATTTCTCGCTGAAAACGCAGATTTTGCGGAAGCCGTGCAGGCGCAAGGACTCACCTTTGTTGGACCCGCGCCGCGCTGGTTGCGCGATATGGGAGACAAAATTGCGGCGCGTAGCCTGTTTGCCGACAATCAGTTTCCGGTCTTTGCCGGCAGTGCGCAGATCACGGACGCAGCGCATGCCCAGCAGCTGGCTCAGGAGATCGGTTTCCCGGTGATGCTAAAACCCGCCGGTGGTGGCGGTGGCATGGGTATGGAAGTGGTGCAGCATCCGGACCAGCTGGAGGCCGCCATGGCACGTGCCCAGGCCATTGCCGGGCAGGCCTTTGCAGACAGCGCCATTTATCTTGAACGATGGATTGCTGATCCTCGGCACATCGAGTTTCAGATTCTGGCGGATGGTCAGGGCGGCGCCATGCATCTGTTTGAGCGAGAGTGTTCGGTGCAGCGGCGCACTCAGAAACTCATTGAAGAAAGCCCAGCACCGGGTTTGTCCGCGGACAAACTGGCGCTGCACGCCGACCTGGCCGCGCAGATCTGTGGACAGCTGGGTTATGACAATGTGGGCACGCTGGAAACACTGTTTACCGGCGAAGGGGATGTCGGTTTTCTGGAGATGAATACGCGCATCCAGGTGGAGCACGGTGTGACCGAGATGGTCACCGGGGTTGATCTGGTGCAGCAACAAATTCGCCTGGCCAGGGGTGAGCCGTTACCGCCGCAGGGTTCCCGGCAAGGTTTTGCGGTGGAGGCGCGCCTGTACGCAGAGCATGCGCACACGTTTATGCCTTCAACCGGGCGGCTGAGTCGTTTGTATATTCCAACCCTTGAAGGAATCAGGGTGGAATGCGGTTATCAGCAGGGGCAGCAGATCACGCCTTACTACGATGCGTTGATTGCGAAGGTGATTGCCTCCGGCAGTACACGTGAAATGGCCATCGGGCGGCTGCTGGTGGCATTAAAAGCCATCGAAATTGAAGGCGTGGATACCAATGCAGCGTTGTTGCGCAGCGTACTGCAAGATGAGAGTTTTCTGGCCGGTCAGGTAGATACCGGAATTGTGGGCAGGTTATTGGGAGGGTCTTGAGCGCAGATGGCGAAACATGAAATTGAAAGTGAAGTGACGGGCAACGTCTGGAAAGTACTGCTGGAAGCGGGGGCGTCCGTGGCGGAAGGGGACGTCATTATGATTCTGGAATCGATGAAGATGGAAATACCGGTCGAGGCGCCGGTAGCGGGGACGCTGACGGAGATTTGTGTGGTTCCGGAAGATCAGGTGGATGAGGATCAGCTGCTTGCGGTGGTGGAAGACTGAGGATCTGCCGGTCGCGGCAAGGTCAGCGTAAAGGTTGTACCCACATGACGTGTGCTGCTGGCGTGAATCTGCCCTTGGTGACGGTCAACAACCGTTTTCACGAAGCGTAAGCCCAGCCCGGCGCCGCGATTCTCGGCCAACTCCTGTTCTGCTGAGCGGAAAAACGGTTCAAAAATGTCCACCAGTTCGTCTTCTGGAATGCCGTATCCTTCATCAGCAATACTGATGGCAACGCTGTCGGGGGTGGTGGTCATGGTGACATGAATGGTGGTATCGGCTTCGCTGTACTTAACTGCATTGCTTAACAGGTTATCCAATGCTCTTTCGAGGAGTTCGCCATTCGCCTGTAACCAGACAGGCTGATCTTCACCGTCGGGGCCAAGCTGGCCGCTGACAACAATTGAGATGTGTTTTTCCCGGGCGAGAAAAAAGGCCTGTTCCACGGCGTTGTGCACAACCTGGCTGAGTTCAACGTCGTAACGTTCAAAATCAGTCTGCAACTGCAGACGTGACAGCTGCAGAAACTGGTCCGAAGTCGACAGCCCCTTCTGGGTGTAGTTGCTGATTTTCTCCAGCAAATGCGGGTCTTCCTTGTTCCCCCGGATCAGTGCCAATACGGACAGTAACGGTGAACGGATATCGTGTGACAAAAAGGCCAGGGCTTCCTCGCGTTGCGCCTGGGCGGTGCGTATGGCGGTGAGATCCGATAACGTCAATACCCAGAAGGGGGCGTAACTACTTGCCTGATTATTTTCGTTAGCGCCGCTGGTATATTGGGTAGGCAATGGTTCTGCCGCGATAAACAGCGGCATGCGCCCGGCGGTACCTTCAAAAGCAACGGGTTTCTTGCGCAATACCACGTCGCGCATAATGTCCTGCCATGTCTGGCCGAGAGGGGGTGCAATGTGGCTCAACATGTTTAGCAGATCTGGCGGCTGGGTCGCGTCAGGGTCGACTTGTAACAGACTGGCGGCGGCGTTGTTC
>JBCCUW010000262.1:0-6403 GCA_039196385.1 Pseudomonadota bacterium | reverse complement strand
GAGCGACAAGTGCTGGATCAGGTGCTGCAGGAACAAGATCTGGCCGCTTCAGGCCGGGTCGCAAAACCTTCGGGTGCACGCACCGGCAATGTCCTGGGTGCGCAGTTCCTGGTGCAGGTAGTCATTACCGACTACGAAGCTAAAACCTCAGGCACAAACAGCGGCGTGGGCGGCTTGGTGACCAGCCGCGTTCCTGTGCTGGGCGGATTGGGCCTGAAAAACTCCCGCGGTCGTGTGGGGTTGAATTTTCGTCTGATCGATGCAGAAACCTCCGAAGTGATGTACACCAAGCAAATAGAATCGGTCATCAAAGAGTCCGGCTTGAGTGTGGGTGGTGCGGCATTTACCGGCGGTGGCGCCATGGGCGGATTCTTCTCTAACTATGCCAAAACGCCCATCGGCCAGGCAGTTATCTCGGGCATCAACAAAGGTGTTTACGAGCTTGTCAAAGAAATTGGCGCACAACCGGCCAGCGGCTCGATTATCAAAACCGAAGGTAACAAAATCTGGCTCAACCTGGGCGAAGGCTCAGTCGCTGCCGGTGATGTTTTGCGGGTGATGTCGAAGGGTGAAGAGCTCATTGATCCAGATACCGGGATCAGCCTGGGCAGCAGCGATTCTGAAATTGGCCAGGTGCAAGTCAGTCAGACCCAGGAGAAGTTCAGTATCGCCAACTTGACCAACAGCTCCGGTAGGCCCAAGCGCGGCGACAAAGTGATTTCTACGGCACCACCACCAAGCATCGAATTTGCCAGCCGTTGGCAGAAACCCAAGCGGGGACAGTTCTAACACGCGTCTTTCCTACACGCATTTTGGCGGCGTCGGTCAACAAAGTCGCGCTGCCCGCTAACAGCCGCCTGCAGGGGTACATTGCAGCCGGCGACTTTATTGATTGTTACGCCGTCGCGTCCGCTTTGGATGCGCGTGCGGCGGCTGACATTGCACTCAATTTCCCGGCCTGGACCCGCGGCCTGCTGGCGCTGCGCAATACCCTGGTCGCCCCTTTTGGTCTTGCAACAGACGGCAGCGCCACACAGGGCCTGGCAACAGAGGGCGCCACGACGGGAGAGTCCGAGAGCGTCGAGCAAATTGGCCTGTTCCCGATTGACCCGACCCCGGCAGAGAACACTGCGCCCGACGAACTTCTGGTCGGCTTCAACGACAAACATCTGAACTTTCGGATCAGTATTCTTGCCACCGGCCACCAGGTCCACCTGGCCACCTGGGTACACCCTCACAACCTGGGTGGGCACCTCTACCTGGGCCTGGTGATGCCCTTTCATATCGTTATCGTACGCGATGCGTTGCAACGGGTGGCTGCGGCAGGTTGAGCGCTGCGGAAACTACGGATATGGGACGTCGTGTGTTGCCCACACAATGGGGCCCGGCTATTCCACCCGGTCAATATGAAGAATCTATCCAGAATTCTGTTTGTGGCATCCCCAGAAACAGACAACCTGCCGGCATTCGAGCAGGCCAGCACGCTGGCTAGCCACCATCAGGCCGAGTTGGTCGTACTCGGTGTGGTTGATGCGGTCAGCGGGCATTGGGCAGCCCAGGTCCAGGAGGCTCTAATACAAGATCAACAGGCGGTGCTGGACAACCTCGTTGCCGTCAAACCCGCCAACATCAGCACTTGCAGTACGCGGGTGCGCGTGGGCAAAGCCTTTGTTGAGATTATTCGCGAAGTGCAGGAAAACCCCTACGACTTGGTCGTGAAAGCCCCGGAGCAGCCTATGCTGATCAGCCTGGGCAGTACCGATCGAAAATTACTGCGTCAGTGCCCCAGTTCTTTACTGCTGGCACATCCGCGCGCCAAACACGGCCAGCAGAAAATCCTGCTGGCAGTCGATCATGAACCGGACAACCCCGAAAACGAGCCGCTGAATCAGTCACTCATCGATCTTGCCACTTGTCTGGCCATATCTGAATTTGCACAATTACACGTACTGCACGTCTGGCATCTGGAGCACGAAGGTTTTCTGCGCTCGGCACGCTCTGGTTTAACCCACACTGAAGTGGACAATCTGGTTAAACTGGAATCACAGCAGCGACATGCCTGGCTGGCCCAGTTTGTCGAGCGCCATTGTACAGAATTGGGCAATCACGTTCGCGAATACCTGAACCCTGAAATCCACGTGCTTCAGGGCAGCCCCAGAGAGGTGGTTGCAGAATTTGCGAACGATGAGGGCATCGCGCTGATCGTCATGGGTACAGTAGCCCGCACCGGCATACAGGGGTTTGTCATCGGTAACACAGCAGAACACATACTCAACCACATCGATTGCGCGGTGCTGGCAGTTAAGCCAGCCGGTTTCAGCAGCCCCGTCCTCTGACCCGCCAACCGGATGGATTACGAATGGGTTGCACTGGGCCTGAGTGAGGTCACCTGGATTGCCCTGGCTTTTGTGCTGGGCCTGCTGGCCCGGACAGTCGGGTTACCGCCCCTCGTAGGCTTTCTTGTCGCCGGATTCCTGCTCAACGCCCAGGGTGTAACAGACACTGGTTTACTGCAGAAACTGGCTGACCTGGGTATTACGCTGCTGCTATTTACCGTAGGTCTGAAGCTCAATCTGGGTACGCTGGCGCGGCCACAAGTGTGGGCGGTGGCAGGCATTCATATGGGTGTGGTCATTGCCCTGTTCACCCCATTACTGTTCATGCTGACCGCAACCGGTTTATCTCTCTTCGTAGAGCTCAACCTGCAGGAAATTCTGTTAGTCGCTTTTGCGCTCAGTTTCTCCAGCACCGTATTTGTGGTCAAAATTCTGGAAGAGCGCGGCGACATCTCCTCTCTACATGGACGCATCGCCATCGGTATTTTGCTGATGCAGGATGTTGCCGCCGTTATTTTCCTGGTTTTTGCATCCGGTAAAGTACCCACCCTGTGGTCGCTTGCCGTTATTGGTCTGTTAATCGCCGCCAGACCTCTTTTGCACCAGATGTTGCAGCGGGTGGGCCATGGCGAGCTGCTGGTTCTGTGCGGCTTCATGTTGGCCCTGGGGGGTGCAGAGCTGTTTGAAGCAGCGGGCCTCAAGGGCGATCTCGGTGCGTTGTTCGTTGGCATCCTTATAGCCAGCCATGCGAAAGCAGAAGAAATGGCTAAAACCATGCTCAGCTTCAAAGATCTGTTTCTGCTGGCATTTTTCCTGTCGATTGGTCTTGCCGGTCAACCCACTGCGGACATTGTGGGCATCGCCCTGTTATTAACCCCATTGGTGTTGCTCAAGTCAGCGCTGTTCTACTGGCTGCTGACCCGTTTTAACCTCCGCGCGCGAACTTCGCTGCTGGCCTCGGTGAACCTCACCAACTACAGTGAATTCGGTTTGATCGTCGCCGCCGTTGGTGTCACCAATGGTTGGCTGAGCACCGACTGGCTCATGGTCATCGCCATCGCCTTAGCCTTTTCGTTTGTACTTGCCGCAGCCGCCAGCAAAGCTTCCCACTGGCTCTATTCACGCTATCACGGGGCCTGGCTGCGTTTGCAACGTAAAACACTCATTCCGGACGATCAACTGTTTGATCTGGATGGCGCCACCATTGCCATTATCGGCATGGGTGGGGTTGGCATGGGCGCGTACGAGACCATGCGCACGCAACACGGAGACACTGTCGTCGGCGTGGATATTGATCCGGTCACCACCCGGCGTCACCAGGAAGTTAACAGACATGTTATCTGCGGGGATCCCAGCGACGCAGACTTCTGGGACCGAGTACAAGCGTCCCACACATTGGAACTGGTAATGCTGGCACTGCCCAAGCTCGATCTCACCGTCGCAGTCCTCAATCGCCTTCGCGAAACCGGCTTTCAGGGCCATATTGCAGCCACTGCCAGGTTCCCTGACGAACTGGAAACCCTCAACAACGAAGGCGCCGTGACCGTATTCAACATCTATACGGAAGCGGGTGCAGGGTACGCCGGGCACGTCGCCAAAGAGTTTCTCCCAAACGACTGAACGGCAGGTTTGCCACCCAGATCACGGTTGTGTTGCACAGATGTGTCTACACTTTCTGCATGATCAAATTATTGTTTCTGGCCACCATGTCGTTGGGCCTCAGTGAAAGCATCGAGCGTCGACTGCCGGAAGACCCGGGTATGATCTATACCGTCGGTTTTCCATACAACGGCGTTAAAGTCGGTCTGGCCTGGCAGGACCGTGCCCTGCTGCCTTCGCATATCTGCTTAAAGTCTGCCCCTGATCAACGACCCGCCTGCCAGGCTGCAGCGGCCAGTTGGTTACACGCGGAATGTGGCTACTACAACGCTAAGAAGCGTTTGACCAAACCACAGAAAGACATGCGCAAAGCAGTCTGCCAGGGTGCCAAAGCGATGGATGAGCTGCTTGAAAACCAACAGGTCGCACGCCGCTAGACACCACAAGCCACTGGCAATCACTCGCCGACATCCTTAGAATCCCCACTCCTCGAAAAGGCTGGGTGGCAGAGTGGCTATGCAGCGGACTGCAACTCCGTGTACACCGGTTCGACTCCGGTCTCAGCCTCCAACTAAATAAGACCGAAAATCAACGAGTTAGCTC
The DNA here is from genome assembly GCA_039196385.1 of Pseudomonadota bacterium. Taxonomy (GTDB): domain Bacteria; phylum Pseudomonadota; class Gammaproteobacteria; order Pseudomonadales; family Azotimanducaceae; genus UBA4421. Next base: position 1,865 of record JBCCUW010000262.1, on the reverse strand, counting down.
AGATTTCTCCCACGGTATTCATTACTATCCGCGTTTATTCTGCAACAGGCCCTCGCGTAACGTTGGCCAAGCGGCCTGAAGATACAGACTCATGGACCATAGCGTCATAAAGGCGGCAACGTACAGCAACACATAGCCGGCCAGCACCGTGGGAGCGTCCAGATCTGCAGGTTGGGCGAGCAGCACCGCAATGGCGATCATCTGCAACGTTGTTTTGATTTTGCCGAGTATGTTCACCGCAATGGCCCCGGAACGGTTCATCTCTGCCATCCACTCACGTAAGGCGCTGATGACAATTTCCCGCCCCACAATAATGAGCCCAGGTAGTGTCAGCCACGCGTTGTGATGGTGGGCAATCAACAGCACCAGCGCGCTGACCACAATCAGCTTGTCGGCAACAGGGTCTAAAAACGCGCCAAACGGTGTCGTCTGATTGAGTTTTCTGGCCAGGTAGCCATCCAGCCAGTCGGTAAAGGCAGCCAGGCCAAACAGCACCGCTGCGGTCAGGTAAGTCCAATGGCCGGGCATCAGGTAAACCAGCACAAACACCGGTACCAGCAGAATACGGACGAGGGTAATGATATTGGGTAGATTCATAACACGCTCACCCCTTACTGGTGCAGGGACGCATAAATCTGCGCAGCCAGTGTGGCGCTGATACCTGGTACCTTGGCCAGTTCTTCCCGGCTGGCACCTTTAATCGCAGCCAGTCCGCCGAAGTGGGTGAGCAGCTGACGCCGACGTTTGGGCCCTACCCCATCAATCTCTTCAAGCTCGGATTGGTTGCGCTGACGCTGTCGGCGCTGCCGATGCCCGGTAATCGCAAACCGATGGGCTTCATCACGAATATGCTGCAACAGGTGAGCCGCGGACGAACTGCCATCTACTCTGACCTCTTCGTTGCCCAGAAAAAAACGCTCCAAACCGGCCTTGCGATCCGGCCCTTTGGCAATACCCAAAACCTGCACATCGGTCACCTGCAGTTCATCCAACACCGTCAGTGCCTTGCCCAACTGGCCGGGACCACCATCGATTACCAACAGATCCGGCAACTTCGCCTCACCTTTTTGAAGCCGGGTATAGCGGCGATGCAGCGCCTGCTCCATTGCCGCATAGTCGTCACCTGGGGTAATGCCTTCAATGTTGAAGCGGCGATAGTCGGACTTCAGCGGCCCATTTGTATCAAAGACCACACACGAAGCCACGGTTGCTTCACCAGAAGTATGGCTGATATCAAAACACTCAAGACGTTCCGGCATGGTTTCCAGTTGCAGAACGTCTTGCAGATCCACAAAACGGGCAAACATATTGCGACGGTCTGACACGTAAGCCTGCACACTCAACTCTGCATTTTCCAACGCCAGTTGCACCCACCGCGCACGTTGCCCGCGTGGGGCACTCACCACTTCCACTTTGCGCCCGGACTGGCCGCTCAGAACCTCAGCCAGTAACGCCCGATCTTCGCCTGCATGGGAAACAATAATCAGTTTAGGGACATCCCGATTGCGCGCGGCCAGATAGTATTGGGCTACGAACGTATCGAGAAAAGCGCCAGCCTCAAGATCCAGTTCATTCTTCGGATAAAAGGTACGCTGTCCGAGCATCCGCCCTCCCCGAATGAACAATGCCTGCACACAGTGCACCCCTGTGCTGTGCGCCAGGGCAAATACATCCACATCACCGCCCGCGCCGTGCACATACTGGTTTTCCTGCACTTTACGCAGGCGCGCAATCTGATCACGATAGCGCGCTGCGCGTTCAAACTTCGGCGATGGTGATGGCGATGGCGATGGCGATGGCGATGGCGATGGCGATGGCGATGGCGATGGCGATGGCGATGGCGATGGCGATGGTGAGGGCGATGG
>JBCCUW010000261.1:0-6408 GCA_039196385.1 Pseudomonadota bacterium | reverse complement strand
CTGGCGTCCGATACTGTCCGCCGTTAATCCGAGACTGCGGCCGCGGGGGGTGATTTGGAAAATAATCTGCTCGCGGCCGTATGGTAAATTGTCCGTGACGTTGCTGACCCCTGGATAACTGGCCAGCAGCTCCGCAAGTGCCTGCGTGCCTGCTTTCAACTGTGCCGTGTTATAGCCGCGCAGCACCAGCGTGATGTCGGGATTGCCATTGTTGGCGCCGCCGCTGACCGCCACAGTCAATTGTTCAACGTACGCCGGGCGTTGGATGTGGGCTTGCCAGTCGCGGACAAAAGCCTGGGGTGAGATGCTGCGATCTTCCTCGAACGCGTATTGAGCATGCACGGCGGCATACTGTTCACCATCAGCTCGCTCGTTGCTGAAGTCGGCTCGATTCAGCTTAGCCACCCAACCCAGCACGTTGTCGTTGTTATGCTGCTCATGAGTCGACTGCAGCGTATCTTGTAAGTGGTTGATAAAGTCGGCCTTGTCCTGGGTTGAAGCGCTGGACGAAAACTCCACGTTGGCCTCCAGTGCTTCAAAATCGAAACCGGTCACCAGGTTGATTCCGACATGTTGCGCAACCACCAGTGAGAGCGCCACCAGCATGGCGCAGAGCGTGACCAGCAGGGTCGTGCCGGGATAACGGAGTGCGCGCTCGACCCAGGGGGTAAAGGTGTGCTCGCGGAATGTATTAAAACGGGCCTCGAACCTGTGGCGCCAGACCGCGGGTTGGTGTCGACTGGGGTTAGTGCTAGGTGCGGCTAGCTGGGCGCGCTCCAGCGAGTGACGCAGGTGTCCGGGCAGGACCAGGAAACACTCCACCAGTGAAGCGGCAATGACGCACAGCAGTACGGTGGGCAGGGCCAGCACCATATCACCCAGCATGCCGCCGATAATAAGCAAAGGCAGGAATGCAGCCATGGTGGTCAGAGAAGAAGTCATGACCGGCACCCACATGCGTTGGGCACCGGCAACCGCAGCCTGGCGCGGGTCCGCGCCTTGTTCATAGTGACTGACGATATCTTCGCCAACCACAATGGCATCATCCACGACAATCCCCAGTGCCATGATGAAGCCGATCAACGCGATAATGCTGATACCGTAGCCGAACACGACGTGGAACAGGCATAAGCCCAGCAGAAAACTGACCGGAATACCCACCGTGACCCACCAGCTGGCGCGTCCACCGAGAAACAGGTACAGCACACCGATCACCAGCAGCAAACCGGATACGGCATTTTTCAGGATCATATCGAGTTGGGCGTCCAGCATCCGCCAGATGTTGGCAATTTCGCGGATTTCCACACCTGCAGGCAGGTTCGGTCGGGTGGCGGCGAGCCAGTTCTGCACGACCTGATCCGCCCGTGCTGCGTCTGTGTTGGTGCTGCGCCACAACTGCATTTCGATGGCAGGGTGCCCATCAGCACGCAGTTCAGGTTGCCCCTGTCTCGGACGTCTGACAATGTCAGCAAAATCGCCGAGACGGATAATTTGTCCGTTACTCTCAATGGGCAGCTGCGCAAATGCGTGGGCATCCCGGCGCTGGTCCAGACTGCGTAGCTGGTGGCTGGCCTGACCCCGACCCACAGCGCCGGCTGGCACGTTCTGGCTGCTCCGGCCTACCTCAGTGGCAAGTGCCTCCAGCGTCAGGCTGATGGATTGAAGCTGTTGGCCGTCGACGAGTACAGCAATTTCTTCTTCGGGCAGGCCATCGTAGCGAATGCCCTCAATGCCCCGTTGCAACAGCTCTTTCTCAAACTGACGCGCCAATGGAATCAGCTCGCTCAAGGTTACCGGCCCGGTGAGCAACAGAACGCTGACCGGCTCCGTATCCAGGGGGCGACGCACCACTGGCGGTTCGATCCCTGCTGGCAGATTGCGGATACTGGCCACACGTTGTTTCGCCCGATCAAGGGCTTCGCTCATGTCTGCATCGAAGTGAAAAATGGCGGTTACGCTGGTGTGGCCGTTGACGGTCCGCGATGTGAGTTCTTTCAGGTCAGTTAGCGTACGCAGCTGCTGTTCGATGGGGGTGGTGACCAGGCTGGTCATGTCTTCTGCGGCAGCACCGGTCCAGTTGACCTCGACCATAACCACGGGGAAATGTGCCGGTGGATCCAACATGGACGGCATGGTGCGCACCGCCCAAAGTCCAGCCAGGATCATCATGATCATCAGCAGGTTCGCGGCAACGCGATGTTCTGCGAACTGTTGAATCATCTCCTTCCCTGCTTTTGTATCCGGCGTACTTGTGTTGCATGTTTGTGCATGCGGCGTTTCATTTTTTCCCGTACTTCATGTTTCATGCCAAGGCTTCGCGGCAAGATGCTTCGACGGCGTGGTTGCGCCGCCAAACGCCCGTTGCTTGGGCGTTTCAGAGGAGTAGTCGTTACGTGGAGGAGGAAAGTTTGCCTGGGATCAAGCTGTACAGCCGGCGTCGTGCCGACGGTGGGTGGCTATATCGACTATTTATTGGTCAAAATAGAATGCTGGCCTAGTTAATCTTGGTCGCCGCCGTGCGGCCAAGTTCATTCACGTGAAGTTGGCCATCCTTGACCGTTAGAGTGGTGATTGAGCCGTTGTCCGGGGCGAAAATGCGCATGCGGCTATCGCTGCTGGCCAGCCCCACGGCAGCATTGATCGCTACGTAGTGGCTGAAGATCACGCAGGACTCGCTCAGGGCCAGCAGGCACTCGTGCAGTGCCTGGCGCCAGGCCTGGAATGGCGCCTCAAGGGCGTCCCAGGTGCCCTGCATGGCTTCCCCCAGCCATGCCGCGCGGGCCTCCAGGTCGTCAGTGGGAGACGGAATTTCTGCGACGCGGGGTTCAATCTGTATGTCACTGTGCTCAACGTGCCACAGATTCGCCAGGGGCAGCGCCGTTTCATAAGCCCTGGCCATGGGGCTGGCATAAATGGGCAAAGGCCCGATGTCTGCCAGCAGGGCTGCTGTGGCTTCAGCCTGCCGGCGCCCGGTGGCATCCAGGCCCGGATCTCTATGACTAGCGAAACCCGCCGCAGCTTTGCCGTGCCGTACAAGATATATTTTAATGTCGCTCATGCTTCGGTAATTACTACGCTTTTGAACTGTGGTTGCATACAATAGCCGGCTTGCCTAATGCATAGTACTGGGAGATTTTGTGACTGATCATGCGGCCTCCGGCTTGAGCCCGGATTTGGTACCCGACACCACGGTAAGTGTGCGGGAAGCGTTTGGAATAGATCAAGACTTTAGTGTGCCCGGCTTCAGTGCGGCATCGGAATACGTGCCCGCCATTGATGAAGACTACCGCTTTGATCATGACACCACCCTGGCCATTCTGGCCGGGTTTGCGCACAACCGGCGTGTGATGATTCAGGGTTATCACGGCACTGGTAAATCCACCCATATCGAACAGGTGGCGGCGCGCCTGAACTGGCCGTGTATCCGCATTAACCTCGACAGTCACATCAGCCGTATCGATCTGGTGGGTAAAGATGCCATTGTGCTCAAAGATGGCAAACAGATCACCGAGTTTCGTGAGGGTATTCTACCCTGGGCGCTGCAGCATCCCGTGGCTCTGGTCTTTGACGAATACGATGCCGGCCGTCCTGATGTGATGTTTGTCATCCAGCGAATTTTAGAAGTTGAAGGCAAACTGACGCTGCTTGACCAGAACAAGGTGATTACCCCGCATCCTTTTTTCCGGCTGTTTTCAACCACCAACACGGTAGGCCTGGGTGATACCACAGGCCTCTATCATGGCACGCAGCAGATTAACCAGGGACAGATGGACCGCTGGAGTATCGTGTCGACGCTGAACTATCTGGAACACGAAGCAGAGTGCGAAATTGTCGGCGGGAAGGCCAAGTCTTATCTGGAGACCGATGCAGGGCGTCGCACACTGTCCAACATGGTCAGTGTGGCGGATTTGACCCGCAAAGGTTTTATCAATGGTGATGTTTCCATTGTCATGTCTCCGCGTACCGTGCTGACCTGGGCGCAGAACGCCGAAATTTTTGGCGATATTGGCTTTGGCTTCCGGGTGACGTTTCTGAACAAATGTGATGAGCTGGAACGCCCCATTGTGGCGGAATACTATCAGCGCTGCATGGGTGAAGATCTGGGTGATGCCACCCAGGGGATTACGCTGAAAAGCGCTTCTGCTTAAGTGGTCTGCGCGATGACCAACGCGCCCGCTGACTGAAGCCATCAAGGTCTGGTGCCGAAAATGTCCGATGCTGAAAATCCGTTAGAACCGTTCAAGCGGGCGATGACCGCAACGATGCGCGCGCTGGCTGAAGATGATGAGCTGGAAGTGAGCTTTGGTCCCGGGGCGCCTTCAGCGCGTGGCAACCGTATGCGTGTGCCTCTACCGACAGTGGGCTGCAGTAGTGAAGAAGTTGATTCGGTGCGTGGGGTTGGTGATCAGTTTGCGCTGAAAATGCGTCACCATGACGCAGCCCTGCACATGCGCTACACACCGAATGGTGGACCCGCACAGGAAATGTTCGACTGGATTGAAGATGCGCGCATCGCCTCCATTGGCAGTCTGCGCATGGAAGGTGTGGCGCGCAACCTGGATGCGCGCCTGGAAACCCAGTGTCAGCAGGCGGCGTTTGACACCATCACCGCAGAAACTGAGGCGCCGCTGTCCGTAGCCGTCGGGCTGCTTGTGCGGCAGGAGTTAACTGGCCGTGAACTGCCCCCCAGTGCAGAAAATGTCGTGCGCTTCTGGCGCGAACATGTTGAAAGCCACGCCGGTGAACATATTCGTCAGCTGAAAGACCATATCCAGAACCAAACTGATTTTGCCACAGCCTGTCGCACCATTATTGCGGACCTGGGGCTGGCGGCTGACCTGGATGAACCCAACGAAGGGGATACCAACCAGGACGACATTGAGACCATGAATGAATCCGAAGAGGCTGAATCAGATTTCAGCCCGGAAGATGTGGTGCTTGATGATGATGCCATGGCCGACGAAAGTGCTGATGGTGAAGCGGCCATGATGGAAATGGACGCGGACATGGACATGGATGAGTCCGGGGCGGAGGCTGATCCGGATGAAGCGCCGGTGCCTATGCCCGACGAGGCCGGGCGCATTGCGGTCGACATCAACTATCAGGCGTTTACCGAAGAGTTTGATGAAACGGTGCGCGCGGAAGAACTTTGTGATGCGGAAGAGATGACGCGCTTGCGCCAGCTGCTGGATCAACAATTGGTTTCCCTGCAGCACACCACATCCAAATTGGCGAATCGTCTCCAGCGTCGGCTGATGGCCAAGCAGAATCGGACTTGGGAATTTGACCTTGAAGAAGGCATTCTGGATGCCGCGCGCTTGACTCAGGTCATCATTGATCCGGTTAATCCGCTGGCGTTCAAGCAGGAAAAGGAGATGAAGTTTCGCGACACGGTGGTGACGCTGCTTATCGATAGCTCCGGGTCCATGCGCGGAAGGTCCATCACTATTGCGGCGATGTGTGCGGATATCCTCGGCCGTACCCTTGAACGGTGCTCCGTGCGAGTGGAAATTCTCGGCTTCACAACCCGCGCCTGGCGCGGTGGCCAATCCCGGGAACAGTGGATTAACGAGGGTAAACCCAGCAGCCCGGGGCGGTTGAACGATCTGCGGCACATTATTTATAAAGCGGCAGACGATACCTGGGCGCGCAATCGGCGTAATCTGGGTTTGATGATGCGTGAAGAACTGCTGAAGGAAAATATTGATGGTGAGGCGTTAATCTGGGCTCACAATCGTATTGTGACCCGCACTGAACAACGCAAAATTCTGATGGTGATTTCGGATGGGTTACCCGTAGACAACTCGACGTTGCTTGTAAACCCGAGCAACTATCTTGAGCAGCACCTCAAATATGCCATTGATATGATCGAGAACTACTCGCCGGTGGAACTGGTGGCGATTGGCATTGGTCATGATGTTACGCATCACTATAAGCGCGCAGTGACCATTACAGACGCAGAACAACTCGGCGGGGCTATGACAGACCAGTTAGCCGAGTTGTTCGAGATTAAGGGTTAAGCCTTAACGTGCAGCCGCGTTAGCGGGTGACTGCCTGCATACGCTTGATTTCCGGCGCGCCAGCCATCTTACCCTTAAAGCCGGCACCCGCTGCTTTAAAGTGCTCAGACTGGCCGTGCGCCGCCAGCGCTTCTTCACTTTCGTACATTTCCATTACGATGTAGTTGCCTTCGTCGTCTTTGCACAACTGGTAGAGCAGGCAGCCGGGTTCGTTGGCGCGGACCGCGTCAGACAGATCCAGGAAAACTTCTTCAAAAGCGGCTTCCTGGCCCGGGGCAACGTTGAGTTTAGCGGTAACTCCAATCATGGATTCTCTCCCTTCAGTAAGTTTGTATTGTGTTTTAATAGACTGTTGAATATCAGCACGCTGAGGATAAGGACTCACCCG
>JBCCUW010000260.1:0-6417 GCA_039196385.1 Pseudomonadota bacterium | reverse complement strand
TCTTCTCACCGTGGGCAAGCAGGCTGATCAGGTCGTTCTTCAGCGGAATACGCTTGCGCTCTTCATACATGCCCATGAATGCGGTCAGGCATTCCAGCAGCTCTTGCTTCCACTGTTCTTCGCCGCCCGGGCAGATGTCCGGGTTTTCACGGTTGGTGGTAACGTCCGACCAGCGGGTCAGCTTGCGGCGATCCTCGAACGGGAAGTCGAACAGGGTGGCCAGCATCATCGTGGTCAGTTCGATCGATACTGTGTCGACCCAGTCAAATGGCTCGCCGACCGGCACCTTGTCCAGAATTTCCTGCGTCCGGCTGCGGATCAGCGGCTCAAACTCTTTCAGCATGTTCGGCGCGACGGCGGGCTGAACGGTTTTGCGCTGTTCGGAGTGGCGCGGCTCGTCCATGGCGATGAACATCGGCAGTTCAAAGTCTTCTTCCGGATTTTCGATGGTAATGGCCGGGTCGGAGGAGAACACCTGCCAGTTGTTTTCTACCTCCATAATGTCCGCGTAACGAGTTACCGACCAATACGGTCCCGTTTCACTCTCGGGACAAAAGTGCACGGGCGCTTCGTTGCGCAGGCGTGCAAGAAATTCGAACTTTCTGTTCTCAGCCCACAGCTCCCGCTGGCTGACATCAATATCGGCCAGCGCAATAGTGGCCGGGTCCTGGTCAATCATTCGGGGCGCTGTAGCTTCACTCATTAGAATTGGAACTCCGGTAAACGAACAATCAAGCCATCCAGTTCATCGGTGACGGGAATCTGGCACGACAAGCGTGAGTTGCTCTGACGTTCGGGATTAAGATCGAGCATGGATTCTTCCGTTTCGCTGGGGTCGCCAACCTTGGCCATCCAGTTCTCCTCAACCATCACATGGCATGTGGCACAGGAACACTCACCGCCACAATCTGCGTCAATGCCGGGAACCAGGTTGTCCAGCGCTGCATTCATCACGGTTGAACCGCTATCTGCATCAATTTCATGTTCAGTGCCATCATGCTCTATATAGGTGATTTTAGGCATTGAGTGTCCTTATTTAGCTTGCTTATTTATCTTATTCGAATAGGTCGAAATTGGTTGATATTTTTCGCTTAACGGAAAAAAAGCCAAGGTATACAAACCAGGGCAATGACGCAACTACGGCAATCTACCTAGCTGGCCACACCCGGTAGCGCGTTAATCGCCTCCGCCAGGTCGATATCCCGCTGGGTGACGGTATTGCCCGCATCATGGCTGGTGAGTTGGATGGATACCCGGTTGTAAACGTTACTCCAGTTCGGGTGGTGGTCCCTCACTTCAGCAAGCAGCGCCACCTGTGTCATGAAGCCAAAGGCCGAGACAAAGTTATCGAAGATAAATTCACGCTGCAGAAAATTGTCTTTGTGTTGCCAACCAGGTGGGGCCATGCGCGTAACCTGAAATGTAGATAGGGATTTGGTGGAGCTAGGGAGGATCGAACTCCCGACCTCGTGAATGCCATTCACGCGCTCTCCCAGCTGAGCTATAGCCCCGAAAATCGCAAGCCCGGCATCTTAGGTTTCTGGCTGAGACCTGTCAACCAAACCGGCGCGCAATCCAACCAGCGCTTTGTCCAGGCGTTTTCGCTCCTTGCCGGACAACCCCTGCACCTCCAACGCATCACGCAAGCGCGCGCGACACAGATCCGGACCCAGAAAGACCATGGAGTCAAACAACGGCAGGGACACCCCGCGCCCGCTGATGGCCACAAACAATGGAAACAGAAACTCACGGAACTTGAACCCGCAGACATCGGCCAGCGCCTGGCAGGTGTTGAAGAGCGTGTCACGTTGCCAGTCCCGCAGCGTGTCGAACTCGCTGAGGGTGTGGTGGATTATCTGCACCACCTGGTCGCGTTCCAGCTTTTTGTGGTCGAAGTCTTCAGGCGTCAGCGGTTTGCGTGCGCCAAGCAGATAGTCCAGCTGTGGCAGGAGGTCGCTGAGTGTTTCGGTGCGCTCCTGCACAAGAGGGATCAGTGCTTGCAGACGCCCATCTCTGTTCAGCCATTGCGCAACCGTTGCACCAAATTCGTCAGCGCTTAGACTGCGCAGATACTGACCGTTCATCCAGGCCAGTTTGGTTTGATCAAACACAGGTCCGCGTACTGAAATACGCGACACATCAAATGCCGCAACCATCTCAGCCAGGCTGAATATTTCCTGTTCATCCGGCATCGACCAACCCATCAGAGCCAGGTAGTTAAGCAGGGCTTGCGGCAGGTAACCTTCATCTCGATAGTAGGTCACGCTGGTTGGGTTTTTTCGTTTGGACAGCTTGCTCTGGTCAGGATTGCGCAACAGCGGCAGGTGTACCAGTTCCGGCACCGGCCAATTAAAGTACTGGTACAACAGTATGTGTTTGGGTACCGAGTTCAGCCACTCTTCGCCACGCAGCACGTGGGTGATGCCCATCAGGTGATCATCCACAACCACCGCAAGGTGGTAGGTCGGCATCCCGTCCGCCTTCAACAGCACCTGCATATCGACCTGACTGAACGGAATGGAAATTTCACCCCTTAACCGATCTGTGAAAGTACAGTCACCCTCTTCCGGCACACGCATCCGCACCACGTGTGATTCCCCCGCAGCCAATTTGGCCTGCACCTCAGTGTCAGACAACTGCAGGCAGTGTCCGTCGTAGCGGGTAGTCTCTTTGTTAGCCTGTTGCTGTGCGCGGACCTCGTCCAGACGTTCCCTGGAGCAAAAGCAGTAAAAAGCATGCCCCTGGTCGAGCAGCTGCTGGCAGTGTGCCTGATAGGTTTCACGGCGTTCGCTTTGCCGATAGGGTTGATTAGGGCCACCGACGTCCGGACCTTCATCCCAATCCAGACCCAGCCAATTCAGCGCCGCAAAAATTGCCTGCTCGGATTCAGCCGTCGAACGCTCTGCGTCCGTATCTTCTATACGCACCAGGAACTGACCACCATGATGCCGCGCAAAGGCCCAGTTGAACAAAGCCATGTACGCCGTACCGACGTGGGGGTCGCCCGTTGGGGATGGCGCGATTCGAGTGCGGACGGTCATGTCTGCCTGCTTTTGATCTGGAAGGTTAAGCCCTGAAGTGCCAGCCTAAAAGCCCATCGCGCCAACGTCTTGTGGGATCAGCGGATAAGAAATGCCGGCCATTTTCTGCACCACCCGGATCACCTGACAGGCGTACCCGAACTCATTGTCATACCAAACGTACAACACCGCACGGTTGTCGTTCACAATGGTAGCCTCACCATCAATAATACAGGCATGGCGGTTGCCCACCAGATCCGAAGATACAATGTCCGGCGAGGTGGTATAGTCAATCTGTCTCTGCAGGTTGCTGTGCAAACTAACATTGCGCAGGAAGCTGCTGACCTCTTCGTCCGAAGTCGATCGGCCCAGGGTCAAATTCAGTATCGCCAGCGAAACGTTGGGGGTGGGCACACGAATCGCGTTGCCGGTTAACTTGCCTTCCATTTCCGGCATTAAACGCACAACAGCGGAGGAAGCGCCGGTTTCGGTGATGACCATATTCAGCGGCGCGCCCCGCCCGCGACGATTCTTCTTGTGATAATTGTCGATCAGGTTCTGGTCATTCGTGTACGCGTGCACCGTTTCCATGTGCCCGTGCTCAATCCCATACTCTTCGTTCATGGCTTTCAGAACGGGCACAATGGCATTGGTTGTACAGCTCGCCGCAGCAATTATTTCGTCAGTCGGCTCCATATCCCGGGAGTTCACACCTGAAACAATATTCTTGATGTTGCCTTTACCCGGTGCGGTGAGAACCACGCGGCTGGCACCTTTGGATTTGAGATGCTGACCCAGGCCGTCGACATCACGCCAGGCACCGGTATTGTCGATGATAATGGCATTGCGGATGCCATATGCTTCATAGTCCACCTCAGCCGGGCTGTTGGCATAAATGACATGAATGACGTTGCCGTTGGCAATGATACAACTGTTTTCCAGGTCTACCCGCAGGGTGCCACCAAAACTGCCGTGCACCGAATCGCGCCGCATCAGACTGGCGCGCTTAATTAAATCGTCGTCACTGCCCTTGCGCACAACAATGGCCCGCACGCGCAGTTGATGTCCGCTACCGGTTTTCTCCACCAGCAATCGCGCCAGCAAGCGGCCGATGCGTCCAAACCCATACAGCACAACATCCTGCGGCTCGGGTAACGGCGGTACGTGCCGGCCGATGACTTCTGCACACTCTGTGCTCACAAACTCGTGGGGCGTCTGCCCACTCTCTTCAGCCACTTCCATATACTTGGTGGCCAGCTTGCCGACATCAATATGGCTGGGGCCCAGGTCCAGCTCCGCCATGGCTTCAAGAATGGGGAAACTTTCAAATTCAGAGAGTTCGTTCTGCGCGATCTGGCGCACGTAGCGATGGGTTTTCATCAACTGCGTGACACTCTGGTTATACATTGCGCGCCCATAACAATAGGTCACCACATTGTTGCGGTACAGCCGTCCGATCAACGGGATCATTGCTTCAGCAAGGGCTTCTCTTTCTTTCCAGTCCGGGAAATAGTCATCGAGGGAAGGTAGGGCCACGTCACGTCCTCATGTTGGCTTGGGCAGGATAAAGTGCGGCGCCATTATAGGTCTTTCCTATCGGCGAGCAAGGTGCATAAGGCACAAAACTGTTAACAATTTGTGTGGTCTGACGGGGCTTTCGAGCCACCGAAGCGCTAACGAAAGCTTGCGTTAATGGCGTCCAGCGCTGCAGCGCCAGGACACAGATCTTCTTCCGTCAGTTCGTTCAGTGGGCGTTGCACGGTGTCCAGAATCTCATGACAGTCAGCCGCATCCGGGTCCACATAAAGCAGACCGGTCACGACTTCTCCTTCCTGTTGTCGTCGCTGCACGTAGTTTAGAGCACCCACCCGATCGTGCGGGTCGAAGGCATCATCGAGTTTGTACATACGCAGGGTCGAACCATCAGGCATGCGCACATCTTCAATAGTCCCGGGGGCATAGTCCGCGGTGATTTCATCATGTTCACCAATGTAGTCGGCATTCACCACATTCTGCCCGTGATGGCGCAGATAATCATAACTCTTGGTCGACCCGTCATGATTGTTAAACGCCACACAAGGCGATATGACATCGATAAAAGCCATCCCTTTGTGGCGTAACGCCGCCTTGATCAGGGGCACCAGTTGGCGTTTGTCACCGGAAAAGCTGCGCGCGACAAAACTCGCGCCCAGCTGCAGAGCAACACTGGCCAGGTCAATAGGCGCATAGAGGTTCGGCACGCCTTTTTTTGATGTGGAGCCAAGGTCATTCGTGGCGGAGAACTGCCCCTTGGTCAAACCGTACGTACCATTGTTATCGACAATGTAGAGCATATTGATTCGACGGCGGACAATGTGCGCAAACTGGCCCATACCGATGGAGGCGCTATCACCATCGCCAGAAACACCAACACAGAACAGATCGCGGTTGGCCAGGTTGGCCCCGGTGATCACTGACGGCATGCGGCCATGCACCGAGTTGAAGCCATGGGATTTGTTGAGAAAATAGCTGGGTGTTTTGGACGAACAGCCGATCCCGGACACTTTGGCAAAGCGGTGTGGCGGAAGTGACAAGTCAGCACACGCTTGGACAATGGCGGCACTGACAGAATCATGCCCGCAACCGGCGCAGAGTGTCGAAACAGAACCTTCGTAGTCACGTCGGGTCAGGCCAATCTCATTAACCGGCAGGCGCGGGTGATGGGTTTTCGGTTTAGCAACAAAAGTCACGACTTCACCTCCGTCAGGCGGGCCAGTTTGTGGGTACTGTAGTATTCAGAAATAGACTGCTGAATGAAGTCAGCGGATATCGACAGGCCCGCATAGTAAGTCACCGGTACCAGTTTTTTCGGATCAAATTCCTGCTCGTTTATCAGCAGTTTGCGCATCTGTCCGTCGCGATTCTGCTCAACCACAAAAACAAACTCATGTTCCTCAATAAATTCCACCACTTCGGGGCCAAAAGGAAATCCGCGGACGCGACAGGTATCCAGGTGGATGCCCTCCCCGGCCAGCAGATCCAGGGCTTCCTGCATGGGCAGCGCCGTGGTGCCGTAGAACAGTACCCCAACCTGGGAACTGCGACTGGCGACCTCTGCAGCCGGGACCATAGTCGCTGCCGTTTCCCACTTGAGGAGCAGGCGCTCCATGTTGCGTTCATACGCGTCAGGAGACTCCGTGTATGCGGCAAATTCATCACGCGAGGTACCCCGGGTAAAGAACGCGCCTTTTTCCGGATGGGTACCTGGCAGCGTGCGATAACCGATGCCGTCACCGTCAACGTCCAGATAACGCCCGAATACTTCCAGCTCGTCCAGCTGCTCAGCATTCAGTACCTTACCTCGATCATATTTGCGCTCATCGTCCCAGGTTAGCGGCTCACTGAGGTTGTCATTCAT
>JBCCUW010000259.1:0-6419 GCA_039196385.1 Pseudomonadota bacterium | reverse complement strand
GACAACGTGCATTTTTACTGGGATTGTGGGTTACGGCTTTGTGCCGGCTGCATATTGTATGGACAATGGCGATTTGCCATTGAGGGTAGAGTTTTTGCGTGAGCCGCCTGTTGCTGCTGCCACTAATCACTGGGCTGCCCTGGATCTGGGTTCAAACAGCTTTCATCTTTTGATTGCCAAGCCGGTGGGGGGCAGCTTCATTGTCGTGGAGCGGTTGAAGGAGAAAGTGCAACTCCTCGGTGGCTTCAGTAAAGGCACTATTCAGGCGGATGCTCAGCAACGTGGCCTGGCGTGTCTCGCCAGGTTCGCGCAACGTCTGCGGCCAATACCCCTCAACCGTATCCAGGTCATGGGCACCTATGCGTTGCGGCAGGCTGAAAATGCACGGGAGTTTCTCCGCCAGGCAGAGGCCATCCTGCAGCTGCCTATTGCGGTTATTTCAGGGGAGCAGGAGGGGCGCTTGATCTATCGTGCGGTCAATCATCATGTTGCACCTGCAACACCGCAATCCCCCGCTTGCCAGTGTGTGATTGATATCGGTGGCGGCAGTACGGAAATAGCCGTTGGCATTGGCGGTCAGGTAGAAGCGGTCATGTCCGTGGATTTGGGTTGCGTTGCCTACAAAGATCGCTATTTTGCCGATAGCGACAGCCAGTCTGAGGCATACCGGCGCGCCAAAGCCGAAGCGATCGCCACGCTGGCTGCTGCGTTTGCACGTCATCCAGAGCTTGCACAGGCGTTGCGTAAACACCCGACCGAGCAGGCCTGGTTCGGTACCAGTGGCACGATTCAATCGATAGCCACGGTCCTCAATGCCAACGGCTGGACAAGGGACACCATCACCAGAGAAGCCATCGCCCGGCTGGAGGAGGCAATTGTTGAAGATCGCTGGGTACTGCATGCCGGTTTGCCGGGACTCGCTCCTGATCGGGCAGACATTTTTGCTGGTGGGGCCGCAATTCTCAGTGCCTGCTGCGAGGTGTTGGATGTGCCTGTGCTGGAGGACGTTGATGTTTCTTTGTTGCAGGGCATGATGTGCACCGCCCTCATGACGAACCTGGAGCCAAAAATGGATTTACGTGAGGACAGTGTGGCGCAGCTCAGCCGGCGCTTTGCCATCGACTTGGCCCATGCACAAAGGGTGGAAGCCTGTGCCGTCACACTGTTTCAGCAGGCTTCATCCTGGTGGGATCCGATCCGTGCTGAAAACCCTGCCGTGGCCGAGGACTATCTGCAGCTGCTGCGCTGGGCTGCGCTTCTGCACGAAGTGGGTGCTCACATCAGTCACCGTCATTACCACCGTCATGGGGGTTACATTATCAAACACACGCAGATGCCAGGCTTTACGGAACTGCACAAAAGCATGTTAGCTCTGCTGGTGCGCGGACACCGCCGCAGCATGCCGGGCCTCGCCTTTCAGACCTTCAGCCACGATGTTGCGGCTGTTTTGCTGCGCCTTGTTGCGCTGTTACGCATTGCGGTCATTCTCCAACGCAGTCGCACTGACGATGACGCGCCTGCACCGCAATTGCGTGTTACGGATGCGCAATTACAGCTGGCGTGTGGTGGACACTGGCTTGCACAACATCCGTTGTCAGCCCGGGAATTGGAAGTTGAACAACAGCAATTGGCAACTGCCGGGTTGCAGTTTATTTTCAGCTAAAAGCTTGCGCAACTTTTTTGGCAAAGTAGGTGAGAATGCCGTCTGCACCGGCTCGCTTGCAACTTAACAGCGACTCCGCAATCACTGCTTCCCCCAGCCATCCGTTGTTGATTGCGGCCATATGCATAGCGTATTCACCGCTGACCTGGTAGACGAATGTGGGTACGCCGAACTCGTCCTTGGTTCGCCTGACCACGTCCAGGTAGGGCATGCCGGGCTTAACCATGACCATGTCCGCACCTTCCTCCAGATCCAGGGCAATTTCCTGCATGGCCTCGTCGCTGTTGGCCGGGTCCATCTGATAAGTTTGCTTGTTGCTGCCCCCCAGCATGGCGGTAGAACCGACTGCATCTCTGAAAGGCCCGTAGTAGCTCGATGCGTATTTGGCCGAGTACGCCATAATTTTTGTGTTGATGTACCCGCCTGAGTCTAACGTCTGTCGAATGCTGCCTACCCTGCCATCCATCATGTCGGAGGGGGCAATCACGTCGGCGCCCGCGGCCGCGCAAACTTCAGCCTGACGGCATAGTGCGTCAACGGTGATGTCGTTCAGGACGTACCCCTGCGCGTCAATAATGCCATCCTGGCCATGGGTTGTGTAAGGGTCGAGCGCCGCGTCCGTAATAACGCCTAGATCGGGCACGGCGTCTTTGATTGCGGCGATGGCCCGGGGTACCAGGCCGTCGGGATTGTAGGCTTCTTCACCCTCCAGACTGCGCTTGTTGTCGTCGATATTGGGAAACAACGCGACGGCTGGTATACCCAAATCGAACGATTGTTTGGCTTCACTGACCAAGCGATCGACCGAATAGCGTTGTATCCCGGGCATGGAAGATACTTCGCTGGTCTGTTGCTCTCCCGGGATAACGAACATGGGATAGATCAGGTCATCGGTGGACAGGTGGTTTTCGCGCACCAGGCGGCGCACAAATTCGTCTGTGCGGTTACGGCGGAGGCGTGTTTGGGGGAAGCGGCGCATGCGAGATCCTGAACAAGAGTGTGGAATTCTGCAATATACGATGATTTGACGTACAGCGGGTCAAATTGGTGCCAGATTCTTAAGCTGTGAGCGCACGGCGGCCTTGAAGTGGCCTGGATCCTGGTGGATACGAGCCAGCACGAGGCCCCCGTATAGCGTAGACATCGTGCCAACCGCGTCGCGGCGGGCTTTCTTTGGTTTGCTGCCAGCTTGTTGAATGACGTCGGCCAACAAGTTCTGCCAGTCTGCAAACTGCTCTGATATGGCGGTATGCACACCAGCAAGCTCGTCTCCCGCGGATTTCTGCTGGCTGATTACCGCCAGCAGGCAGTGTTTTTCACCCTGTTCGCAATATGCGGAGAAACCTTCGACAAAAGCGCCAAGCCGCTGTTTGGGCGGCGCTTGAGTTTGCAGATGGCTGAATGCCTTTTTGTGCAGGTCAGCGATGGACTGGCGGACCAGGTTTTCAATCATTTCAAGTTTGCCGCCGGGAAAGTGGTGGTAAAGAGATGCTTTGCTCAAACCTGTTGCGGCGGCCAGGTTGGCGAGGGTCGCGCCATCGTAACCGCGCTGCACAAAAACACTGTGCAGTTGCACAAACAGGTCGGGACGACTGGTTGTGCGGCGTATGTTTTTTTGCGGAGCGCTCATGGCGCGGAACTTAACATGTTTGGGCAAGCCTGATCCGGGCATGCTGCGCGCTTTGTTAAAATGATTGCTTGATCGGTGAGCTTGCCGCGCTCGAGAAGCGGTGTTTACGCTTCGTCTGCCAGGGCGGTTTCCAGTCTGGTGCTTGCCTCCATCCAATCTTCTTCCAGTTGCTCAACTCGATGGCGGTATTGGCCTGCCTTGGTCAGCAGATCCTGCAGATCATCGGCAGCCAGCGACTGATAAGTGTCCGTATCGGCCAGTTGCTTTTCGATTTCAGCCAGAGCATCGGTTTGCTGCTCCAGCTTTCGCTCCAACTGCTTAACCTGTTTTTGCAATGCCTGGTTTGCTTCGCGCTTGCGCGCGCGAGCCTGACGCAGCTGTTTGCGCGATTCGGCACTACCCTCTGCATCGTCATGCACCGAGTGGCCTGGGCCGCCGCTGCCGTGCTTCAGCTGGGTATAGTCATCCAGGTCACCGGGGTAGCGTTGTACCTTGCCATTGGCCACCAGCCAGAATTCATCAATGGTCGTTGCCAATAGCGCGCGGTCGTGGGAAACGATCACTACAGCACCGCGATATTCCTGCAATGCCATAGCCAGGGCGTCCCGCATGTCGAGGTCCAGGTGGTTTGTGGGTTCGTCCAGCACCAGCACGGCAGGCTGATCCGCCGCCAGAAGGGCCAAGACCAAACGTGCCTTTTCGCCGCCTGACAGCGTTTTGACCGGGCGTGTAATCATCTGGTCTGAAAAACCCCAACCGCCGAGATAATCACGGCATTGCTGTTCTTTCCAGTTGGGTTTGTGATGCGTGATCGTCAGTAGCGCGGTCTTATTGACGTCCAGAGTCTCCAGCTGATGCTGGGCGAAATACCCAATATCGCAGTGACTACCTGGTTGCAGCGTGCCGCGTTGCGGCGGCAGAGCACCCACCATGGCTTTCAACAAGGTTGATTTACCCGCGCCATTTTCGCCGAGAACGCCGATTCGGGCGCCAGGTAGAATGGTCTGGGCGATTTGGCTCAGAACCGTAACTGATGCATATCCCAGTTCAACGTCGCGCATGGATAGGAGCGGGTTGGAGACTTTATCCGGATTGCGAAAGTTCACCTTATAAGGTGATTCAAAATGCAGTACCGCACTGGTTTGCAGTTTCTCCAGCGCTTTTATGCGGCTTTGCACCTGTTTGGCTTTGCTTGCTTTAGCACGGAACCGATCAACGAACTTCTGGATATGGCCCGCTTTTGCTTCCCGCTTGCTGGCACTTGCAGCTTCCTGAGCAACATGTTCTGCACGTTGGCGCTCACAGGACGAGTAGTTGCCCTGATACAACCGCCCGGTTTTCGCCGACAAATAGAGTGTGTGGTCAGTGCAGGCGTCCAGGAACGCGCGGTCGTGTGCGATCAGCAGCACGGTGCCCGGGAATCTGGCTAACCAGCTTTCCAGCCACATGATGGCTTCCAGATCCAGGTGGTTGGTGGGTTCGTCCAGCAACAACAAATCGCAAGGCGACATCAGGGCCTGCGCGAGATTAAGGCGTATACGCCAGCCGCCGGAAAAATCTGCATAAGGCTTTTGTGTATCGGTGGGACTGAAACCGAGGCCGTGCATAATTTCAGCCGCGTTGGCTTCCGCTTCGTAGCCGCCGAGATCATGCAGCTGAGTGTGTAAATCAGCCAGAGTGGTGGCGTCCGGTTCGGCTTCGATCCGTTGCTGGACACGCCGCAATTGGGTGTGACCGTCAATAACGAAATCCAGGGCGGCGCGCTGGGTCACTTCAGTTTCCTGGCGCATATGGGCAATACGCCATCCTTTGGGCACGCTCAGCTCACCTTGTTCTGCATGCAGTTGACCGAGAATCAGTTGGAACAGAGTGGATTTTCCAGCGCCGTTGCGCCCGGCCACGGCAACCCGCTGCCCCGGGTGAACAACAAACTGCAGATTCTCCAGGAGCACATCGTCCCCGCGGCGGTATTTGAGATCTTGTACGCGCAGCATGACGCGAAGGCTACCCTGCTAGTGATCGGTTGGTGGGTGCATGAGCAGGCCCGCGGTGGGCCCGGCGGAGCGTAGTATACGGATTTTGCCGGACGTTTTTAGCTATACGAGTTTAGCGGTATCGGCCGGCTTGGACTGAGAATTTTCTGCGCGCTCCGCCGCGCGCGGCTGCATGCGCAAACTGTAACCAACGGGTTGCTGTTTGTTGAACTTTTCTTCAATCCATGCAACCAATTGCTTCCATTGTGCAGTCTCTTTGCGCGCGGCGCGTATGTCCTTCATGTCTACCACGCCCAGTCCCTCCTCGGCAGCATCCGTATACACCGGTGAGTCTCGGAATTGCGCGACGGCGGGAACGTCCAGGCAACCCAGAAAATGCATGAGTTTGTCATGTGTCTGCGTATTGGGCTGCACGCGATTCGCAATGACCCCGACCGGACGCGGAAAACTGCGGTAGATCCGATGGGTCAGCAGGTCTGCAATGAAACGCCCCCCAGCCCGGATATCGATAGATGAAGGCAACATCGGCACCAGGATCAGGTCTGTCTGGCGCAGTAGGCTTTCCAGGTCGCGACCCCGTGCGTTGGAGTGGCCGTCGACAATCACCAGCTCAGTGTCTTCCGGCAGGCGATGACGAAATGACTGGGTCTGGTACATATTCGGACGCTGGTGCTTGGCCACTACCCTGACCGGTGGCAGGTTGGGATCGCGTTGTTCCGCCCAATAGGTGCTGCTGGCCTGCGGATCGTTGTCCAGCAGCGCTACGTTGGTGCCGCGACAGGCATATGCAACAGCGAGGTTTGTGGCAATGGTGGTTTTTCCGCAACCGCCTTTGCCGTTAATGACAAGAATTCTTCGAGCAGGTGATTCCATGTTTTGTCACCTTATTTGAACAGCACCCAAAGGGTGGCGTTCCTGTACTTCTAAAGCCCAACCCAAGGATTTCGAGCACGCGTTTATGGCGCTTAATCCTGTGTCCGGCCCCCGTTTTGGTCCATGGGTCAACCGCGCGTAGCAAGATAAACAGCGGCTGCTGTTATCCGACGTACCTCGTTATATGGACCTAGAAGTAAACGCATCGTTTGGGTCGATGCCGTTTGCTTCCCCCAGAACATCAGTGACACAAAATTTG
>JBCCUW010000258.1:0-6450 GCA_039196385.1 Pseudomonadota bacterium | reverse complement strand
TCAGATGCTCGCGCTGCTGGCTGCGGCTGGTATCAAACCCGGGGCAAATCGGTTTGAGGATCTGCCGGTGGCCGTGCAGCAGCGCCTCGACGCTGCACTGCAAACTAAACAACAGGAATACCTGGCGGCTTTCTACCAGGGCACAGCCCAGCGGGAGAGTTGGACGTTTAATCGTGAGCAAATGGGTGTCTGGGGAACGGACTATGAGCATCGCGCCTACTGGGCGATGTGGGGATTGGGCGCAAATCTGGTGGAAGATGCCGTGTACGGGGTTACGCAGCTGGACACGCAGCTGCAGCCCCTGCGTGGCGAATCGGTTTATCGACTGCGTTTCCCTGCTGGTCAGACACCGCCAACATCTGCGTTCTGGTCTGTGACCGCTTATGACATCGAGGGCTATCTCGAAGCGAATGACCAGCATCGCTATTCTCTAGGCAGCCATCATGACCTGCAGTACAACGCAGATGGCAGTCTGGATCTGCATCTGTCAGCGCGGCGTCCCGCCAATGAAACCGTCAACTGGGTGCCGACTCCGGCGGCAGAATTCAAAGTACTCCTGCGAATTTACTGGCCCGGCGCTGAGGTCCTCGATGGCACCTGGCAGATTCCAGCGCTGGAAGCGGTTGTGCCCTGATCACTTGCCTATGCGGGGAATTGCGTATACCTGCAATCGCTGAGACGCATTACCTTTTGGCCACCTCCACTGAGAATGGGCGTGGCGATGAAAAGTCTCTCCCGCTGAGCATGGTTATGGAACGTGATACACATCGCCAGAGTGACGCTGATATCAGATCCCGCTTGCAGCGCATGCTTGGCAGCGCACAACGTCGGCAGGCCAAACTGGCCAGGCACGTGCAACATCGGGAAGAGCCGTTGCCCGCAGATTTTGCCGAGCAAGCAGTGGAACTGGAAAACGAAGAAACCATGGTGCAACTGGCAGCGCGTATGGAAGCGGAAATTGTCAGCATCGAGCGGGCGTTGCAGCGCCTGGAGGACAATGCGTATACCCGTTGTGAGGTTTGTGAAGAAGACATAGAGGCAGGCCGATTGCACGCCCTGCCAGCGACCACCGTGTGTATTCGTTGTGCGCCCGATGGCCCATGACCACCATTCCCCAGTTTGAGGGAAGCTTCGACCGGCTTTTCACTGATCAGCGGGAAGAAGGCAATCCCGCTTTCTTTCGTGCGTTTTACGACCGTTTTACGCTCGATGAGCAGGTGGCGGATCTATTTCGCTATACCGATGTGGAAAAACAAGTCAGTATGCTGAAGCGGTCGATTTATGACCTGGTGGGATTTTATGTAACAGGCAGTCCGTCAGCGGAGCTGTATCGCCTGGCCGCGATACATCAGTCTCTGGGCATTCAGCCGCAGTTACTCGACATCTGGTTAGATGCTTTGTTAGTCACCGTCGCTGAGTTTGATGCCGACTATAATGAAGAAGTACGACTGGGCTGGATTGCTGCATTATCGCCAGGATTAACTTTTATCCGCCTTGAGTTAATGGCAACCTGACCCTGAAGTGGTCATGGTGACGTTTAGGGAGAAAAGTGCATGCGTTTTGCGTCAATTTTAACAGTGTTGGATAAACCCAAGCACAAGCAAAGTGCCTTGTTAAGGGCAGCCAGACTGCAGCAGTTGGGTGGCGGTAATTTGCAACTGGTCAGCTTCTACTGGAATGCCATGCTGGACGCTGACCACACTCTGAGTGCGGAGCAGCGCCGTAAGCTGCGCCACGAACTTGGCGAAAAGCTGAAAAAATGGCAGCGCGAGCGGGTATTGCGGGAAATTGATGACGAACACCGGACGCAGGTGCGATTGCGTTCTGTATGGTCCAAGGAACTGGCCCGCTGGGTGGCGGAGGAGGTTGACAAAAATCCAGTAGACCTTGTCGTTAAGTCGCTGCACAAAAGCAAAACGCTGATGTACACCCCGACAGACTGGCAACTGCTGCGCAACTGTGCCGCGCCAGTGCTGCTGACAACCAATAAATCCAAAAAGGCTCGGAACAATCCTGGTCCAGTGCTGGCTGCCCTGGATTTCAAGCACACGGATGCCAAGCACAGGCGCTTGAACAGCAAAGTGCTGCAAACTGCGAATGACTATGCGGAGTTGATTAGTGCGCCGCTGCATATCGTTTTTGCCATTGAAACCTCTCAGGTGTTGCGGGATCTTGATATCACCGACGCACAGATCAGCAAACAAAAAGTCCTGCAGAAAATTCAGCCGGCGCTGGAACGCACGTTGGCAGCTTACCCAATCAGTAAAGGCAAAATGCATTTTCCTGTGGGTAAGGCGGGCCAGGTTGTTAACCAAAAAGCCCGTACCCTGGGTTGTGATGTGGTTGTGGTGGGTTCAACCGTACACAAAATTCAGCAGAGCCTGGGCTTAGGTAATACCGCTGAGCGCATTCTGACGCGCGCGACGACAGACGTGTTGGTGGTCAAACCTTAACCTTTGCATCTGCGCAACGAATGCTCAGCACAAGGAGATAAAAATGATGGAGTATGGTCTGCGGGCTGCGTTGATGGTCAGCGTAGTCACCCTGCTGGGCGCCTGCCAGGCGCCGATGCAGGCAGGTTCTCAGTGTGTGGTGGAGGCCGGGTACCTGGACAATGAGTCTACCTTCAACTGGTATGCTGGCCAAAGCCTGGATCTGCAGGACAGTACCGGCTTCGTTGGGCCTTTGGCGGTGCGGGCGTTAGAGGAATCAGTGCAAGCAGAACTGGCGGCAAAAGGCTTCAGCTTCGTAGAAACGACGCAAGGAGAGAGTAACGTGCAGGTGCAGCTGACCCTGCGTACGCGCAGGGAGCTGGTCTCCTTCGAAACCGGTGGCTCACCCTGTCATGACGTGGATTGCTGGGAACGTATCGAGCCCGGTGCCGGTACGCGGATGGACATCCGCACCATCGGCTTCCTCGCCGCTGATGTGTTTCATCAGGGTGAACCAATCTGGCGTGGATGGGTGGAAACGACACTGTACCCCAGTGACCGCGATGCGGCAGGCGAAGTCATTGCGCGGGCTGTGCCTAAGTTGTTCGAGTCTTTTCCGCCCTGACCGCCTGTTCTTTAATGAACGTAGTAGTAGGGCTGAAACTGGGGTTGGACCACTTCGTAAGTTTGTTGCAGATAGGTCGTCAAATCCACCAGTTGCTGCACTGTCATGACCTCGTTGTAAACGCGCATGGCCGAGGTGCCTGCGTTATCCGAATGGCCGTCGGCACTGGGAAAAGAAATTTTGTGTGACGGGTTGATGATGGATGTCACCAGGTCTCCGTAAGTACGCACGCGGGTTGTGCGCCCGCCCAGCACAAAGTGGACTTCAGGATGCCCCTCAGTGAATTTGTCCAGTTCATCTGCAATGCTGTGGCAATGCTGGCAGTCCAGCTCGACAAAAGCCTGACGGCCAGCTTCAGCGTTGCCGGGTGGTAGTGCAAAGCCACGGCTTTCGGGGTTGCAACCGCCTGCTGACAACAGGGGTATCAGCAGCAGAGGCAGGATAGCGGGTTTGAGAGGTCTGAGACAGCGGGTCGAGAGCTTCAGCATGATCCAATCCAACCTGTTGGCGAAGCGGTCACGCTATATTCAGGAACTCTGACCCGCGCAGCTATGCGTACTTCCCCGTAGCGTTACAGGCGATAGCCTAGGTTGATGCCGTAAGTCCAAGGGTCAATTTCAACGTCTCCCAGGCTGACGCCGTCCAACTTGGCCCGTGTATCAATATCCATC
Source organism: Pseudomonadota bacterium (assembly GCA_039196385.1). Taxonomy (GTDB): domain Bacteria; phylum Pseudomonadota; class Gammaproteobacteria; order Pseudomonadales; family Azotimanducaceae; genus UBA4421. Next base: position 2,722 of record JBCCUW010000258.1, on the reverse strand, counting down.
CAGCGCACTGATGCGTTTAAGAACCAGCGGTCTGCCAGGTCTATGTCGACACCTAACTGAGCAGCCAGACCGACGGAGTCTTCCAGTTCGAGACTGCTGCCATCCAGAGCACCGCGGGTGCTTTCTTCGAAAAACAGAGTGTAGTTGATACCCGCTCCGATATACGGCCGCACGGCGGCATCCGGCATGAAATGATACTGGGCTGACAGTGTCGGGGGCAGGTGTTTGGTTTTCGCCACCTGAGGACCTGAGACCAAATCAATATCGTGTTCAAAAGGTAAAGCGGCCAGCAGTTCTACCGCCCAGTTGGGTGTGACGAAATAGGTTGCGTTAAACGTGACCATCGCGTTTCCCTGGACTTCGACAATGCTGTGATTGTCGGACTTAGGATCAACGTAGTTGGCCCCGACCCGCACCAGCCAGTCGCCGGTGTCAGCCAGGGTAGGTTGGCTTAAAAGGGCACAACAGATCAGTGTGGTGGTAAGCAGATATTTCATGACGCTACTCTCAATAAATTGTTGTTCGACAATGGTTTTTTGGTTTTTGTAGGCTTTTCACTTTGCCTTTTTCTTTGCCTTGCTCTGTGCATTCTCTTTTGCTCAGAAGAGGCGCGCTCACTCTGCGTGATTAAGCGTGGAGATCTGTTGACACAGATCAAAACCAACGGGGGTCGCAGGTAAGTAGTTTTCCTGATACGCCTGGTAGATCAGTCCCGCCATCATGAGCCGAACTTGATGTAAGAGGCCTCTGTGAAGCCATCATCCGTGATTTCTGAAGCCGTGTTACCGCGGACTGTTGCTCGCCAACATGAGGCGCCATGTCTCAGCCCTGCGGGTCGCGAAACCCCGCATGCAAAACAAGCTGGCGAAGCTGGTCGGGAGCCGTGCAGCCAATGCCCCACCCGGCACGTCTGTATTGCCGCCAAGCTACCCGCGGGGAGGCTGACGGAGATACCCGCCTGGTTCCGGGTGAGTGGTGTGTTTGCGCCGGGTGATGTGCTGTTTCGTGCCGGGGATCCGGCAGTCAGCCAGTTTCACGTGCGCTCGGGTATGTTCAAGACTTTTGTCATCAATGCTCAAGGTGATGAATTTGTCACGGGTTTCCACGTTGCTGGTGACATCATTGGCTGCGTGGCTAAAGCAGGTCGTTATGTGGAATCTGCTGTGGCCCTCGAAACCGCCACTTTGTGTGAACTGAATCTCACCGCGCTGCAGAATGATGCGGGCGGTGGCGCGTTTGCGGTGCTGCAGGCGCTGGTCGGGCAAATCGCGGAGCAAGCACAACGACGTCTTGCGCATCAGTTAGCGCTGAGTCAGACGTCTGCGCAACTGCGTTTTGCGGCCTTCTGCGTCAGCTACGCGGAACGTCTGGTTGCGCTGAACCGTTGCGCTACTTACTTACCCACTCCGATGAGTCGTACTGACCTGGCTAACTATCTGGGCATGACGTTGGAAAGCCTGTCACGGCTGGTCTCCAAACTGAACTGCGCCGGGGTGATTGCGGCAGCACGTGATCATATTGAGGTCTGCCAACCCCGGCAACTTGCGGCAATGGCACGGCCTGCGTCTTGCGAGTAGGTGCCCCGGACCACACGGAAACCGATATGGAATTAAGTGAACTGATCAGTCGTTACAACGTTAACGGACCCAGATATACATCTTATCCAACGGCTAACCTGTTTCAGTCCGGAGACTGGCAGACAGCCTACATGAACGCGTTGCACGACCTGGGTCATCAAAATCTGGCGCTGTATGTACATGTGCCGTTCTGCCCGAAAATCTGTTACTACTGCGCCTGTAACCGTATCCATACCGGGAACCTCGAACGCGCGCAGCGTTACACAAATTATCTGCGTCGGGAAATTTCCCTGCTGGCGGCGCACATCGGTACCAACGGCCGCTCGGCAGGTGCCGCGAACGTTGAGCAGCTGCACTTTGGTGGCGGCACGCCGACGTTCCTGAGCGACGACCAGTTTGCAGAGTTGTTTGTGCAACTGGCCACGTCGTTTAATCTGAGCCGTTCCGCCACGAGAGACTTTTCCATTGAGCTCGATCCGCGTGGCCTCCCGCCTGAAAGGTTAGCGCTGCTGGCGGGTCTGGGCTTCAATCGACTCAGTATCGGGGTGCAGGATTTTGATCCCCAGGTGCAGGCGGCAGTTAACCGCCTGCAATCCGAGCAGGAAACCGCTGAGGTTGTGACCGCCGCACGGCGGCATGGCTTTCGCTCCATCAGTTTTGATTTGATCTACGGTTTGCCTCAGCAGACCGTCGCAGGGTTTGCAACCACCCTGCAGCGGGTGCTGCAGCTGGAACCTGACCGTCTGTCTATCTACAGCTATGCCCATCTGCCCGAACGCTTTAAGAGCCAGCGGCAGATTGATGCGGCACACTTGCCTTCGGCGGACACAAAACTACAGCTGCTTAACCTGGCTGTGGAAGTCCTGGAAGAGGCCGGTTTTGTCTACGTTGGGATGGACCACTTTGCCAAACCGTCTGACAGCCTGGTGGCGGCAATGAAAAACCGCACTCTGCACCGCAACTTCATGGGTTATTCAAGTCATGGTGACTGCCAGCTGCTGGGTCTGGGCGCCAGCAGTATTGGCCAGACGGGTTCCCTGTACGTGCAGAACGTCAAAGATCTGGATAGTTATTACCGAGCATTGGACGCGCATCAGTTTCCCCTCGAGCGGGGTTATCAGCTGGAGTTTGATGATCAAATCCGG
>JBCCUW010000257.1:0-6468 GCA_039196385.1 Pseudomonadota bacterium | reverse complement strand
GTACGCAGAAAAACGTCTGCAGCGCGAACCCATCATGGAGATTTTCCAGCACAAAGGGGGCTCTGAGTGTATCAATGGCCTCAGCAGCATCCTGGGTGCACCGGATGAGTTGTGCGAAGTGGAGGCTGTGAGACGTATGGGCGAGGCCAAATCTTACGCCACACGCATCATGCAGGACGGAGAACTGCAGGTGGGCCAGGCCACTGAAGTCACCCGTGAATGCGGACCGGATGAAAAGGGTTCTAATGGCATGCTGGGTGCAGGCTGCGTCCACCCCACAGATTTTCAGCGTTCGGCTTTGCTGGTTGGCCTGGCCGAAGAGCAGGCGATTGGGCTGAATCCGGTGAAACTGGGGATTATTGCGGCCACCGATACCCATTCGGCAACCCCGGGTAATGTGCAGGAAGATGCCTGGGTGGGCGCAGTCACCGGTGAGTCCACGCCAGAACAGCGTCTGGAGAAAGGCCTGTTGACCAGTGATATCGATGGCAACCCCGGTGGGCTGGCCGGGGTGTGGGCTAAAGAGAACACCCGCGACGCTATATTCGATGCGATGTTGCGGCGGGAAGTGTTTGGCACTTCCGGGCCGCGCATCAAGCCGCGGCTGTTTGCTGGCTGGGGTCTCGAAACACAGCTGTGTGATGATCCTGAGCGTGCCGCCCGAGGTTACGCTGAAGGTGTGCCCATGGGCAGCGATCTTGCGCCGTCCTCAACCCATGCAGCGCCATCATTTCTGGCTTATGCGGCCAAAGATCCAGCCGGACGAGATCTGACAGGACTGCATCTCATCAAAGGCTGGCTGGATGATGAGGGCCGCATGCACAACCAAGTCATCCCCATTGCCACGGCGGCTGAAGGCGCTGCGACACTGTGCACGGTGTATACCGATGAGAATTTTAATGCACAGCAGTCTGCCTACTATTATCTGCGGGTGGTTGAACCCGAGTCACCACGCTGGCACACCTATGACTGTGCTCAGATTCCCGAAGCAGAGCGCCCGGAGGTTTGCACAAGCTATCCGCAGACTGTCACGGAAATGGCCTGGACTTCACCCATCTGGTATCAGGGCTGATATGACTGAGAGTACCGGCATAACCATCACACCGATTGCCAACAAGTGTTTTGGCGCGGTGGTCAACGGCGTGTCGCTGGCCCGGTTGACAGACGCAGAGTTCGCCACTGTTCACCAGGCATTCCTGCAATATGGTTTTCTTGTTTTCCCCGAACAATTTTTGTCGGAGCAGGATAATGTGGCGTTCGGAGAGCGTTTTGGTGCGCTCGAATTCGGCGCGCTGCCAATGGCCAATTGTCATCGGCACGACGACGGCACCTGGGGTGACGTGATTGCCCAGGACAGCCAACGGATGCGTACCAATGTCGGCAATGAAGCCTGGCACACTGATTCAACCTACATGCCGGTCAGCAGCAAATGCGCTATGTTGTCTGCCATTACAGTGCCGGCTGACGGTGGGGAGACCGATCTGGCTGATATGCGGGCGGGTTATGCGGCAATGGAGCCGGCGTTACGTGCGCGCATTGCGGATTTGAGCGCCTATCATTCGACGCAGTATTCTCAGGCTAACGACATTGGCGATTTTCCCAACCCGGCGCCCGACACTATCTACCATGGCGAGGCGTACCTGCGGCCGCTGGTAAAAGTACACCCCGAAACAGGCGAAAAAAGCCTGTTTGTCGGCCGCCACGCGTTTGGCATTCCGGGGCTGTCCCGTGAAGACAGCCGGGCACTGCTGCAAGAGCTGGTCACCTTTGTGGTATCGGACCCTGAGCGTGTCTACCGGCATCAGTGGCGGGCCGGGGATACGTTAATCTGGGACAATCGCTGCCTGCTGCACCGGGCCCGCCCTTACGACTATACCCAGCCCCGGGTATTACTGGGCACTCGCGTGGCGGGTGAGACGGACTCGGAGTTGGCGTATTACCCTGAAGACCCGCCGGCTGCCGAAGGACGACGGGTACTTGCCGCCGAGTTGGATCTGCTGCGCCAGCAGCACAGAGTTGCCGCCGGCTGAACCGGGTGGTTGATAAAGTTCTTGAGCTGGGTGGCTACGCGGCAGGTTATGCCGGCCGCTTGTATGCGCACGCTGGCGCTGATGTCGTCCGTGTGGAATACGGTGTCACACCGCCAGCCTGGGCCAGCCCGGTGGCCATGGATAGTTTTCTGCATGCGGGTAAACGGCGCGTGGCGACTTCAGATCCGACGCTCATCCAGCAACTGGCAGCGGCCGCAGATGTCGTAATCTGTGAAGCGAGCGGTGCTGATGCGGTGCACGCGCTGGGGTTTCAAGAATGGTCCACACCCGTGAAAGCGGCCTTGACCCCGTTTGGTCTGACCGGTCCAAAACGCAACTGGCATGCCACCCCCAATACGCTGCTAGCCATGGGTGGCTACACCGTGCTGATGGGTGATGCCGAACGCGAACCCCTCAGTCTACCCGGCCACTATCTGGAATTTCAGACGGGCGCGTTGGCTTATACTGCTTGTAATGCAGCGCAGTTGGCCGGCCAGTCCACAGACATCGATATCGGTATGCTGGAAACGTTGATGAGTTTGTCACAGTTCACCACGGTGCGCTGGCATTGTGCGGGAGAACTGCGCACGCGGCATGGCAGTGATTTCTGGTTTGTGGTGCCCAGCGAATTGTTTCGCTGCACGGACGGCTGGGCTTACATCAACATTGTGCCGCAGTTCTGGGACGCATTTACGGTGTTTCTGGATCGCCCGGAACTGCTGGTGGATGGGCGTTTTACAAATAACGGTTTACGTATGCAGCACCGCACTGCGCTGCATGAAATCGTGGCTGAGGTACTCGCCACATTCAGTGTGGCCCAGGTCCATGAGCGAGCTGCCAGCTGCCGTGTACCTGTGGGTGTGGTGCAGAGCTTTGCTGATGTACTTGACGATCCGCACCTGGCGGAACGTGATTTCTGGCAGGCTGTCGAGGCTGCACCCGGCGCACCTGAAATGAGTGGCGTCAAGTTGCCGAGTTTACCCTTTCGTCTGGGTGACAAAAAGTCAACGCGATTGCACCTGAACGGTGTCAAACCGCTTACTGAACCAACGCTGTGGGGAAGGCTGTGGGGAAGATAGTGGCCAGCACGCCAGACCAAGCAACTTCAAATCGGATGACAAATCCTGTCGATGGCCCACTCAACGGGGTACGCATACTCGATCTGACCCACGTTTGGGCAGGTCCGCTGGCCGTCCGCATGCTGGCCGATCTGGGTGCTGAGGTGGTGCGGGTTGAAGCGCCGACCAGCCGTGGTCCGCGGGTGTTTCCATCTGCCCCGATCGGGGGCTGGTTAAGCGGCTCCGTCAGTGATGAGCCCTGGAATGACAGCGCGCTCTTTGTAAAGCTGGCGCGCAATAGGCGCAGCCTTGCCCTGGATCTGAAAACTGATCAGGGCAGAGCGGTGTTTTTGCGGCTGGTCACTCAGGCAGATGTGCTGGTCGAGAACTTCAGCGCCCGCGCCATGCCGTCGCTGGGACTGGATTCCGCGACGCTGCAACGGGCGAACCCACAGCTGATTTATCTATGTATGCCCGGGTATGGCGCCAGCGGTCCGCTTAAGGATCGGGTGGCGTTTGGACCGACGGTGGAAGTCATGTGCGGATTTACCAATATGATGGGTTATGGTCCGGATGAACCACGCAACACAGCGATGGCGCTGATGGACCCGGTGGCCGCTGCCAACTCCACAGCTGCAGTACTGACGGCCCTGCGCCAGCGCCAACAACAAGGCAACGGTATGCGGGTGGAAATGTCTCTGCACGAAGGTGGGGTATCCTACAACGGCCCGTGGCTGATTGATCACCAGTTGGGCCAAGCGCCAACCTGTATGGGCAATCGTCATCCGCAGATGGCTCCGCATGGTGTTTACCGGTGTGTTGGTGAAGACGAGTGGCTGGCGCTGGCCTGTGCGGACGACCGTCAGTGGCAAGACTTGTGCAGACTGCTGCCGGGGCTGGATGCGAGCCTTGATCTGCGTGCGCGTCAACAGCAGCAGGATGATATCGATCTGCAGATTTCAGCCTGGACATCACAACGCAGCAAACACGCCGCGGCGGAGCTTCTGCAGCAACACGGCGTGCCTGCAGGTGCAGTGAACAACGTGCCGGACATGGTGGATGATCCACAGGTGCAGGCGCGGGAATTTTTTGTGCGTTACGAACGCTACGATCGCCCGATGCCGGGTAACCCTATCCACATGCCGGGCCTGGACAGCAGCCAGTGGAGCCCCTGCCCACGGCTCGGTGAACACAACGCGGAGGTGTTGGGCGACTGGTTGGGGCTTAGCGACGCGGAGATTGCTGGGTTGCAGGCGGACGGTGTGATTGTGGATAAACCGCCGGCTTAGCCGGCGGTATCGATTGAACTCAGGGTTTAACCAGCATCTTCCCGGTGTGCCCGCCGTTGAACAGGGTCAACAGCGCATCCGGGAAATTCTGAATCCCTTCAACAATGTGTTCCGGCAGTTGAATAGCCCCCTCGGTCATCAAGCGGGACAGTTCCGCCTGCGCCTCAGGGAATTGACTGGCGTAGTAGTCTACGGTGAACCCGCGCATGCTGGCATTGCGCTCTGCCACGCGCAGATACAGTTTCGGTCCGCGCACGTCTTCCAGGTTCTGGTATTGGGAGATGGCGCCGCAGATAACCACGCGCGCGCCCATGGCCAGGTTGTCCAGCACGTTGTCCAGAATTTCACCGCCGACGTTGTCAAAGAAGACGTTGATACCGTCCGGTGCCAGTTCTTTCAGTTTGGCGGCAACGTCATCGTTCTTATAGTCGATGGCGCCTGCCAGACCCAGGTCTTCGGTTAAAAAGCGGCACTTGTCGGGACCGCCGGCTATACCGATGACCCGCGCTCCGCGGGCTTTGGCGAGTTGTGCTGCGACTGTGCCGACCGCACCGGCGGCGCCGGAAACGACCACCACATCGTCCTGCTGGACTTCACCCACCGGGATCAGGCCAGCCCAGGCAGTGAGTCCTGTGGTCATGCCCAGAATGCCCAGGTAGGTGCTGGGAGGAATATTGGCGGAAGGTTCGATTTTCTGGAACATCATGCCTGGCATCAGGGCGTAAGTCTGGGCTAACAGGGGACCGGCCACCCAGTCCCCCTTGCTGAGCCCGTCAAACTGGCTTTCCACCACTTCACCAACCCCCAGGGCGGTGACGCTGGCGCCCAGATCCGACATTTCATGCAGCCCTGCGGCGTCCAGTGTGGTGCGGATGAAGGCATCGACGGACAGAGTGTCCACTTTGACCAGTACGTGATCCGCTGGCACTTCGCTGATTTCGTCTTCGGTGTAGCCGAAGTCGTCCAATGTAGGCATGCCATCAGGGCGATTCTTTACGTACACACGTTGATTGGTTACTGACATGGTTATCCTCCTCCAGATACCTTAATACACTGCCCGGTCACCCACTCAGAGGCTTTGGACGAAAAGTACAGCACCGCTGCTCCGAGATCTTCCGGAGTACCCAGCCGTCCCGCGGGCAAGCGAATCATTTTTTCAAACCCGGGCAGATCTTCATCTTTGAGCTTCATGGCGGTCATCATGATTTCTGTGGGTACAGCGCCCGGCATAATGCAGTTTACCCGGATGCGCGGTCCTAACTCCTGGGCAAACGTGCGCGTTAACATATTGACGCCCGCTTTTGCGGCGCTGTAGTGGCCACTGCCCGGTACCACCATTTCTGCGGCAATCGACGATATATTCACCACACGACCACCGTCTTCCATCACCTCAGCGGCGATGCAGGTGCTTTCCCAGATTGCCGTGAGATTCAGCGCCATGGTGGCATGCCACTCTTCCGCTGGCAGCTGAGTCAGGGGCACCTGCAATGGTGAACCACCGGCGTTGTTGACCCAGATGTTCAATTTACCCCAGTTGGTAATGCCTACCTGGGCCAGCGCGCGCAGCCCCTGTGGATCGGTGACATCGGTAGTGCACGGCACCGCGGTGCCACCGGCCTGATTAATTTCTTCCGCCACGCGTTCAATTTCGTTGGTGCGCCGCGCCGCGCAAACGACCTTGGCGCCTGCGCCGGCCAGAACCTTGGCGATGCCTTCGCCAATCCCACGTCCAGCACCGGTCACTACGGCCACTTCGCCCTCCAGGCCGAATAGTCTTTCCAGGGTATTCATGCTCCGCCTCCCGTTCGGTGAGGGCGTACCCTGCCATTCTGTAACAAAACCGTCAAGATAACCGGTTTTATGGTTGGCGGGCCAGAGGCTGGCGGGCCAGAAAGGCACGCACTGCTGCAGCACTTTCATCAGCAGCTTCTTCCATGGGGATGTGGCCCACATTGTCATAAATAATCAATTCTGCGTGAGGTATGACTTCAGCAAATCGATGCGCCAGGGACACCGGTGTGAGATTGTCCTCTGCACCCCATAAAATGAGTGTTGGCAAGTTCAGGCTGCGCAGCGCCTGCTCTCCCTGTT
>JBCCUW010000256.1:0-6483 GCA_039196385.1 Pseudomonadota bacterium | reverse complement strand
TGTTACGGTGGACAACGGGCTGCTCAATTTTGAAGTCCTTGAAAAACGTGACCACCAGCTGCGCTGCCGCGTGGTGGACGGCGGTGTGCTCGGCAGCCGCAAGCACGTTAATCTGCCGGGTGTTCGCGTCAACTTGCCGGCGATTACCAAAAAAGATCGCGAAGATATTAAGTTCGGGGTCGCCAACGACGTGGACTACATTGCACTGTCTTTTGTGCGCAGCCCGCGAGATGTGCAGGAGCTGAGAGAGTTTCTCGGTGCGAAACAAAACACGATCAAAATTATTTCGAAGATCGAAGACCAGGAAGGGGTCACGAATATCCACGAAATCGTCAAACTATCTGACGGCGTTATGGTGGCGCGCGGTGACCTGGGTATCGAAACGGATATTGCCGACCTGCCTAACGTTCAGCGCCGGATTGTGCATTCCAGCGCCAAGTGGGGGAAACGCTGCATTGTGGCTACCCACCTGCTGGAATCGATGATCGACAATCCCATCCCCACCCGGGCGGAAGTCACCGACGTAGCTAATGCAATTTATGAAGGTGTGGATGCGGTGATGTTGTCCGGCGAAACCAGCGTGGGCAAGTACCCGGCGCGCTGTGTTGAACAACTCGCTGCAATTGCGTCGAAGTCAGAACGATATCCCGGCCTGGGTTATGAGCAGGATCTGGTGATTTCTGACGACAAACAACATGTTGCGGTGCATGCTGTCGCCCTTGCCGAGGCCTTGGACGCGCAAGGTATCATCGTGATTACCCGGCGCGGGATCACTGCCGACTATGTGACCAATGCGAGACCATTACGGGTGCCAATATACGCCTTTACGAACCACAGCCAGACTCGCCGCAGACTTGCGCTGAACCGCGGGGTTGTTGCGCATCGCACGGCGTTCAGTTCGGATCCGGAGAAAACGCTGCAGCGCGCCTTTGATGTGCTGAAAAAACGCGAATCGATGCCTGAGGGCGCTAAACTCGTGGTAATTTCCGACGTACTGGCAGATCAAAAAAGTGATGCTATTCAAATACGTAGGTTGGATTAGTAGTATTAATCGCAAGACACGCCAGGCTCGGCTTGGGGACCACCTTGAAGCACAGTAAGCACAGTAAGTACAGCAAGCACAGTAAGTACAGCAAGCACAGTAAGTTATCAGCCATATGCGCAGCTGGTGCCCATATGGGACGGTTTGGCTGCGCGGTCTTACTCCTGCTGCTGGGGCTGGGGGCGCAAGCAGAACGGATCGAACTCGACAACGGTGACGTCTATGAAGGAGACGTCGTGGAGGGTACAAGGACCGGTCGCGGGGTTTATATTTGGGCAGACGGCAATCGCTATGAAGGCGAATTTGACGCCAATACCATGCACGGCGAGGGAACGTATACCTGGACTGACGGGCGTTCTTATACCGGCGACTTTGTCCGCGATCTGCGCCATGGCCGAGGCCGTTTTGTGTGGGCAAACCTGGATGTCTACGAAGGCGATTTTGTTGACGGCCAGCGCACCGGACAGGGCACGATCACCTGGCGGGGGGAAGCCGAATACTCTGGTGACTTTGTCGATGGTGAACTGCATGGTCAGGGCAGTTACCGCTGGCAGGACGACCGCCAGGATATTGGCCGCTTCGTGAATGGCCAGCAATCCGGCGACGGCGTCTTTATTTGGCCGAACGGTAATCGATACGCGGGCCAGTTCAGCGCGGATCAGCGTAACGGCGAGGGAGTTTTTTACTGGCGCGACGGCACCATTTATCGAGGCCAGTTCAGCAACAACAAAACCCACGGCTGGGGTATCAAACGCTCTCCTGATGGTCAGCTGGAGTTACAACATTGGATTGACGGCAGCCTGGATCTCACCAAGTTGGTGACAGCACAACCCCATTGTGCGTTGATTCACCTGGAGCGCCCGTGGATGTTCGACAGTCCGGACTGTGTAAACGGTTTGGCGCATGGCACCGGGGTGGCCGCCAGTCTGGACGGACAATTGATCATTCCCGAAGCGCGCTTTGTTCTGGGTAATCTGGTACAGGGTACCGTCCTGGCTTTGCCGACCGACAGTCCGCTGGACGAGTCACCCGCGCCTGACAGTCAGACTCCCGTTATAAGCAGCAGTTAAGAGCAGATGCTCCCTCGTATCCCTGGTTACATTATCGAACAACCTCTAGCGGAAACTGCTGAGGCGACATTGTATCGAGGGGTTGAAAGTGAGACCAATCGGCGTATCGCGATTAAGGTGGTCAAGCGGGTGGATGAAGATGGCACTGCCCATGAGGCCAGTGTGCTCAGCGCTATCCCGGAAAACCGCAATATCATTGAACTTCTTGATCATGGCACCTGTGATGGCGGCGCTTATGTGGTTATGGAGTATTTGCCGCATGGTGGCCTGCAGGAAAAACTGAGTGAGGGCATGCACCTGCAGGCGTTGATTAAGGTGGTCAAAGACGTTGCGCGGGCGCTCGACATCGTGCATTCCTCCGGCTTTGTGCATTGTGATATCAAACCTGAAAACATTCTTTTTCGGGGCAATGGTACGGCTGTACTGGCGGACTTCGGGATTGCCCAACCCTTGAACAGCTCGTGTAAATCCGTCAATGGCACAGTGCGCGGTACGCCGGAATATATGAGCCCCGAGCAAGCTGCCGGGCGCCATGTTGATGGCCGCGCAGATTTCTACAGCCTCGGCGTACTGATGTATCACGCCCTGGTCGGGCGGCTGCCGTACCTGGCAGACAATCCCATTGAGCTGGGAATCAAACATCTGCAGGAACCTATTCCGCGTCTGCCCACGTATCTGAACAACTTTCAGGAAGTGCTCGACCGGTGTATGGCCAAGCGCCAGGAACAACGCCTGAGCAGCGGTTCAGTGCTGGTGGAACTGCTCGACGCTATTCGGGTGAACACGCCGGCTCTGGCTTCGGTCATTCGTACAGAACCCATTTCAACGCGGGAGATATTCGAGGCGGGCGGTGAACTGCTGGCTACCCAGCGTGATCCAATCCGCATGGAGCGCCAAAATCAACGCCAGAATCAAGCGCGGCGCGTCCGCGCCGGTTTGTTGGTCACCTTGTTCCTCAGTGCCGTTGGCGCTGGGATTTTCTACGGTTACCAGAACAAACTCATTTCGCCACAGTTAGTATTGAGCAAACTCGGGTTGGGTGAAGACCCTGTCGTCCAGGCCGCCTGGGGTGAGGCGCAGTCCCTGCACCAGGATCCCAATCAAGGCTTGGCTACCATAGTTGCGGCTTACCGTCGCATTCTGGTGATAGAGCCGGATCACATCCCGGCGCAGCAGGCGGTCGCCAGCCTGGCGAAAGAGTGGATGGATATCATTGATGAAGCGCTGCTTCAGGGGAACCTGCAAACCGCAACAACGCGCCTGAGCGAAGCCTCCGCAGTGTTCCCAAACGATGTCGGTTGGGTGCAGTTGTCTACCAGATTGCAGAATCGTGAACGCGCGGAGCGGATTCTTGTCAGTACCGAGGGTCTGCTGACCAGTCACGGTCTGTCGGACGTACCCAGTGCGACGGCAGCCATTCAGGCCTATCAAGAAGTCTTGCGCCTGGCGCCAGGCCACCCCCAGGCTGAGCAGGCGCTGGCTGAAATGGCTGTGCATTACGCCAATCTGGCGACCCGTGCCGCCGCTGACGGTCAGGTCAACGATGCCATCAGCCTGCTGGAACGCGCCACGGCGGCGGACAGCAGTCTGGCGATGTTGGATGACGTCCGTTTACTGATTTCTCAGGCCACTACAACCCAGGCGACCATAGACGAAATCCTGCAGCAGGCGCGTCGGTATCGGGCGGACAATCGCTTAATCACGCCTGCGGGTGAAAACGCGGCGGAACTGTATCATCGCGTCCTGGCCACCGATCCCGATAATATTATCGCCGGGCAGGCACTGGACGAATTAGCCGCCCAGATTACCGCCAATGCTGATCAGCTGTTGGCAGCAAACCAACTGGTAGCGGTAGAAAACCTCATGAATCAGGCTGCAGCGGCGGGTATGAGCGCGGAATTTGTCAATAGCATTCGTGGTCGCCTTGACGCCCAGCGTACACGGCAGCTGGAGATTGCTGAACTTCTGAGCAAGGCGCGGCAATTAATGACGGTGGGTTTGTTGACCGCACCGGCCAGCGACAACGCGGTGACTCACCTGCGTGAAGTGCAGCAACTGGATCCTGGCAATGCAACCGCCGAGTTGTTGCTGCAGGAGTGCGCACAGCGTCTGGCGGCAGTAGCAGAGGAGGCGTTCGAGTTCGGCTTTGTGCAGAGTGCCGAACAGTACCTGGATCTGGCGCTCACCATCACTCCGGAAGTTCCGGAATGGGTGACCCTGCGTGATTCCTGGGAAGGCGGCGAGTGATCGATAACAAGAGAACACACCTTGGTCGAGCGGGCGGCAGGGTGTGGAGCAGGATGCAAAACTGAAATATGGAAAACCTCACTCAGGACATTACCTATCTGTTGTACTGGGATGATGACAGCATCCCCATAGAACCGAACATGACGCTGGGCAATCACCTGGAAAACGATCTTGTCGTGCCGGGTGAAGACGTCAACGATTACCATGTGCGGATTGATCAGTCGGATCGTGGCCCGGTGTTTATTCCTTTGGGTGAAGCCACGCTGAACGTGAATGGGCACGAATATGCGGCACCCGTGCAGGTGGTTATTGGGGATGTCGTTGGGGTGGGTCAGATCACGATTCAGATTGGCGTGGAAATTGAGCAGCACAGCGCGGCGCAGTCCTGGACTATTCACGCTGAAGCAGGCGATCAAAGCTATCTACTGGGTGGAGAAATTGCGGTGGGGCGCAGTGAAGACGCGCAAATCAGCATTCGCGATGAGCACATCTCCCGCGACCACGCGCGCTTTGTTGAGCACGAAGGGTACCTGTGGTTACAGGATTTGCGATCCGCGAACGGTACGCGGGTCAACGATGTGCCTCTGCAAGGGGGTTGCCGCTTGTTCCATGGGGACTATGTGGCGTTCGACAAACTGCGCTATCAGGTGATTGCCAGCGGTGAAGATCTGACACCGATTAAACACTATCCCAATGCGCTGGCGCCCACCACATACCGCGCGCCGCAACCGCAGCACGAAACAACCGAGTTTGTGCCGGTGGATAACGCGGAGCTGACGGAACAGACGCGCCGCGCATTGGAACAGGTGCGTACCCAGGCCATGACCCAGGCGGGTGCATTTCTGCTGGGGGCTTCCAGCGCGGTGGAAGGTGAAGTATTTCAACTGCAGGTTGGCGAAAACCGTCTGGGTCGTGCGGTGTATTGTGACGTGATCATCAACGACACCACGGTTTCTGCTGAGCATGCAGCGGTGAATGTGCGTCCGGAAGGCGTGAGTATCATTAACCTGATGGCGACAAACGGGACCAAGGTAAATGGCGTCGACATCACCAGTACGGAGCTGTCAGACGGTGATGTAGTGCGTCTTGGCCGCGTGAATATGGTGTTCAAAGAAATTCCACCTGGCAGCGTGGAAGAGCATCCGGTGTTGCGCCGCCTCAATCGTGGGGTATTGGCTGGCACCTTGATTGTCAGCTTGTTATTGCTGCTGATTCTAATTTTCTAGGCTGCGGGTAAGGCTTGTGTTTGCCGCAAGTGCATCCTATATTGCCTGCGCTGTAACCACCGGATGAGCCCATCATGTCTGTGCAAATACCGTTTCGTCGGCAACTCGATTTTAACTATGGCGCGTCCGATACAATCGGTCCTGGGATTCGCCGGGTTATCGCGGAAAATCCCAGCCCGTTCACCCTGTATGGTACAGGCACCTACATTATCGGCACGGGAGAAGTGGCGGTCATTGACCCGGGCCCCGCTGACCCAGTGCATATTCGGGCGATCCTCGATGCTGTCCAAGGGGAAACGATCACCCATATTCTGGTGACCCATACGCACATGGACCATTCACCCGGGTGCCGAATTCTGCAGCAACACTGTGATGCCAAAACCTACGCTTATGGCCCGCATGGGGCAGGTAAACTGGAAGAAGGTGTCACCGTGGAAGAGGGCGGCGACATGGAGTTCCAACCGGACGTGTTAGTACAGCATGGTGATGTACTGACAGGCAACGACTGGAGTGTTGAGTGTGTGTACACTCCAGGGCATACGTCCAACCACATGTGTTTTGCGTTGCGCGAGGCCAAGGCGTTATTTACGGGTGACCATGTCATGGGCTGGTCAACGAGTATTATCTCTCCTCCCGATGGTGACATGGCAGCTTATATGCAGAGTCTGGAAATGCTGCTGGAGCGGGATGACCAGATTTACTGGCCTACCCATGGACCGGCGATCGAAGATACCAAGGGCCACGTGCAGGCTTTCATAGCCCACCGTCAGGAGCGCGAGCAGCAGATACTGCACTGCATCGACGAGGGTGTGCACCAGATTCTCGACATGGTCCCCATGATGTACGCAGATACCCCGGAGTTTATGTATCCGGCGGCTGCGCGCAGTGTGATGGCAGC
>JBCCUW010000255.1:0-6508 GCA_039196385.1 Pseudomonadota bacterium | reverse complement strand
GGATACCCGTGATGATGACACCTGGGTCGGCATTCCACCGATCAAGAACCCACCCTGAGACCGCTGCCTCAACTGGTTATTTGGCCTGCTGTTGCTCAATCCCGGACCAATCCGGACCCGGAGGTGCATCGATCAACTGTTGACAACGACGCTGGTAGTGCCGGCTCAGTTCGTCCTTGGGCCACAGCGCGAGACAAGCCGCAAAGCCTGCAGCCGCTGCGGTAAAATTGCCCGCAAAAAAGTGACTCGTCGCTGAAGCAAAGTCCCCAAGGCTCTGCCGCAGCAGGGTCTGCTCAACATCCGGGCGGGCTTCGATCACTTCATGAACCGCAATAGGCTGACTGCGGCCAATTAATTGCACATGCGCCACCAGCCGCGTCTGTATCGAGTTTTGCTGCCGCATACCTTCCTGCGCGACAGCGTGCAGAGCATCTACACAGGACTGCGTGATCAGTAATGGCACCTGATAAGTTTTCGTCAAGCTTTCTACCCGGGCCGCCACGTTCACAGTGTCCCCTATTGCCTTCGTGGACATCCGTTCAGCGGCACCAACGGTACCCAGCAGCGCCGGCCCCAGATGCAGTCCTATACCAATCTGCAAACGATTCTGCTGAGGGTTTGTTTCGTTAAAGCGGCGCAGTGCCGCCTGCATGTCCACCGCCGCTTGCACAGCACTGGCAACGTCCTGGAGAAACAGTGCTTTAATACCATCACCCATATACTCATCAACAAAGCCACCATGCTGAGTAATCAGTGGGTTCATGGCGGCAAAAAAACGATTCAACAACTCAAACGTCGCTGAGGAACCCAACTGCTCCGAACGCTGCGTAAAATCCCGAATGTCAGCAAACATCACCGTGGCGTCGCGCTCTACTGCTTCACCAAATTCGACCTCACTGATATCAGACCGTCCAAGGATCTGCAGAAAGTTGCCGGGTACAAAACGCCGGAAGGCATCCGCGCGACGTGTCTGAGCCTCGTATAGCCTGGCATTTTCGAGTGCCACCGCAGCCTGTGCGAGGACAGATTCGAGCATCACTGTCTGCGCCTGAGAAAACAGGCCGGCGCCAAGTTTGTTTTCTACCACCGCTACCCCCACCAGCTGATTATGGGTCAGCAGGGGAACAGCCAGCATCGACTTGGCCTGGTTTTCCAAGACGTAGCGATCACGCGACAACCACTCGTGGGTCTGGGCGTCATCGATACTGACCGTCTCTTGAGTGCGCACCACATAGTCCACCAGGCTGAGCGGCACAACCGCATAACTGCGCTGTTCCGCCGTGACCTGCAGATCACCATGCTGATCCAGCTCCGCAACCGCCAGAATATTGTTGGCGTGACCACCGGTGAGCAGAACCGCACGGCGCGCTGAGGCAATCTGCACAACCAGTTGCAGTATTTTTTCGACCAGCGACTGAGTGGCAACGGAACTTGATACCGCCTGGATCGAGCTGAGTACCGTGGCAAATTCGTACCGGGAAATGTGGCCAAGATCCAGCCCAGGGCTGGTATCCGGGGCTGCGGACCCCCAGCGAGCGGCCACACATCCCAGCGCGCCATACTGCATCCACAGCAGTCGCGCACGGCCGTCCAGCGCGCGGGCGTGGACAACATGGCCAAGATCACTGTGCACATCCGCGGCGCGCTGCATCGCCCAGGCTTCCAGGTAGTTGAAGCCACTTTCGCGGGCCAATTCAGCAACATCAACCCAGCCGCCTGCGGCGCTGTTCAGCGCCCCTCGCGCAAACCACTCTTCCGCCTGCAGCAGCTGCGCAAAGACCGTGAAGTCCTGCGGATTCTGCCGCGCCCAGGTATGCAGCTGACGACGAATTTTGCGCAACCGCACAGCAGCCCTGATGTCAGTTTGAGGACGATTGTGCGCCAGAACCACCGCATACATCGCCAGACAGGGTTTGAGGTAAGACATGCCCAGCGCAGATTGACGCCGCTCATACATCTGCTCGAACTGACGTTCAGCGCGCTGCCAATCGCCATAGAGGAACGCAAGCCACCCGGCACCACTGCTCACCAGAGCACTTTCCATCTGTTTACTCGGATCGCGCAGAATGCTCTGACTATCAGTCTCCCAGTCGACCAGACTGCCACTCAATCTGGAGCCACCGCGCATGTCGACTAGATTGTGCACCGTCTGCATCCAGCACCGTGTCGTGTAGGCGGTCTGCTCCTGCCCGGAAGCCAGCAAAGGTTCAAGATAAGGTTGATAGCGCTCCTCAACGTCCGCCAGGCGACGTCCGGAGAGAAGATCCGTGTAGTAGGCGACGTTGACGCAGTAATAAGCGTTTTCCGCGTCACCCGTATCCATGGCGGTAGCAAACAACGCCAGTGTCTCGCTGGCGCTGACCGACATCGGGTCCAGACTGTGGCGGATGAAGCCATGAAACAACAGGCCGGTTTTGCCCAGCAGATGTCTGTCGCCGGTTTTTTCCAGCAAATCCATTGCCAGCTGGCCAAACGCATACCCCAGGTTCACCGCATTCACCGCACCACTGAGAATCATGCCATACAGGGCATAACCATAAGCTGCCAGACCACTGTTACCGGCCTGCATGCTAAGCTCTACCATACGCGAGGCAATCGCCGGCACCAGCATGGGTGTGCCCCAGTAAGCATTGGTTGCACACTTCATCATGATATTCATTGCAGCCTGACTATCAGCATCCTGCATCTCAGGCAGCGCCAACAAATCGTGTGGGGCGCGCCGACCCAACTTCAGGCGCGTTTTAGCCACAGCGAGCAGGACCTGAGGCAGGGCAGCGGCACGCGGCAGCGCAATATCCAGCTCAGTGCGCAACACTTCAAGCCCGTACTGCACGGCTTGTGCATGTTGTCGCTGGGCAACCCCGGTGCCAATCAGCGCGTTGTGCACAAGCACCCGCTGGGTAAGACTCTGAGCCCCCTGCAAAGCAAGGGCGCCTGCTTGCTGGGCTTCGGTGAAGCGTCCCGTCAGATAAGCTACTTCCGTACACTCGACCTGCAGATCAACCTGCAATCCAACCACCAGTTGCTCGGGCCCTTGTGCTGCATCCAGCAAGCGCAGACCCAGCTGCACGTACTGCCAGGCCGGTTCTGTCGCCATGGAGGTTTTAGCACGGCGCGTCGCCGCCAGGCAGATGGCGGCAAAACGCGCGCGCTGGGAAGGCTCAATTTCGTCGACACACTCCGCCAGATGATCCATCACGGCAATCGGATCACCCTGCTCTGCCGCTTCATAAATCACAGCCCTGGCCAGCGCGATGCGATACTGCATCTGGCTCAACGCCTGCAGTGGCAGCAGGTCGTGGGCGCTCTGCTGAACCTTGTCATGCTGAAAGCGATAAGTCGGGTTCAGACCAGCAGCGACGTCCGCCGCGCCCGAATGGACCCAGCGATAGTCAGCATTGGCGGGCAGAATCAACCCGGCTTGCAATGCCGGCTGCAGACCCAGGGCAACTTGCTGAGGCGTAAGTTGCAGTGTTTTGGACAGCATGTTGAGATCAAAACGGGCGCCGATACAGGCTGCAGCGCTGACCACCTGCTGGGTGGCGTTGGGCCAGCGCTGGATTAACGCCGACAACAGGTCAACCACGTTGTCCGTAGCACCGGGCACGTCGACCTCATCCAGCTGCCAGCACCAGCAACTCTGCGCGGCATCAAAGGTGAACACGCCTTGATTGAATAAAGCCGTCAGATACTGCTTCACAAAAAAAGGATTACCGGCGGTTTTTTGCATCACTAGTTCAGCAACCGGTTGCGCGGCCGCCGGCTCAACCAGCAGTGTGTCAGCGATCATTCGGGTAAGATCAGCGCCAGGCAATGGGCCTAGCTCCAGTGCGGCAAACCCCGCCACTTTTTCAATTCGTTTGAGCGCCTGGGACAGCGGATGGGCATGACTCACCTCGTTAGAGCGGTAAGCACCAAGCAACAAGACCGAACTCATATCCACGTCCGCAATCAGTGACTCGAGCAGCGCGATTGAAGCCAAATCAGCCCACTGCAAATCATCCAGAAAGAGCACCACCGGATGTTCTGGACGGGCAACTGCCTTGATGAAGTTACCCATCATATTCATGAAGCGCCGCTGGGCCTGCACCGGCGAATCATCCGCGACCAGACTTTGTTCACCAACAATCAACTCAGCCGCTGGCAGAAGCTGGCAGATTTCTCCTGCGGTCCCCTGCAAAGCAGCCATTACATCCCGTTTGACCACGTCGAGCACCTCATCAGGTTCCGCGAGCAACTGCTCCACAAGACCGGCCAGCGCTGCAATCCAGCCCTGATAAGGAACATCCCGACGGAACTGGTCAAATTTACCTGCCCCATACCAACCATGACGGGTAAGTATGGGGCGTTGCACCTCATCAACCAGAGATGACTTACCGACTCCGGAGTATCCGCTGACAAAAAAAGCGCCAACGCGACCATCCAGACACTGCTGAAACGCATCCATCAGCTGAGATAATTCAGCATCCCGGCCATACAGTCGCGCAGGTATGACAAAGCGACCGGTGTGATCTTCTTTACCCAGCGCAAAATCGTTCTGAATCGCATCCCGAATGGCGGCCACAGCAACCAGATCATGTCGCACACCGCTGGCTGTCTGATAACGTACGCTGGGCTGTTTGGCCAGCATCTTGAGGATGATCTGGCTGAGCGACTGGGGGAGCGCGGTGTTCATCACCGCCGGTGGCGTTGGCTGATACGCCACATGTGCGTGCAACAGCTCGCGCAACTGCGCAAACTCAAACGGCGGTCTGCCACAGAACAGCTCATACAGGAGTGCGCCACAACTATAGATATCCGCGCGCACATCGACTGGACAATTCAACTTGCCGGTGCATTCTGGCGCGAGATAAGCCAGGGTGGATTGGCTTTCGATATCCACCGCATCTTCGAAGTGTTCACTGCTGATACTGAAACTGGCAAAAAAACCATCCAGAACAATGCGCTGTTGAGCCGCATCCCAGAACAGGTGGTCGCTTTGCAGATCTTTGTGCACAACGCCCCTCTGATGCAGATGACTGACAGCGGTCATCAGCGCCTCAGCAATGCCGAGTTTACGCGCCAGGCTGAGTTCCTGCGCATCCAACATCAGTTCGCTGAGCCTGATGGCGTCAAGTTGCTCACGAATGAGGAGTGGCCCCTGTGCAGTTTCTACCAGTCCGGTATGGGGAACCGTGTGCGGTCCGGCAAGCGTTTGCGCCATTGTGTAGGCATGACGCAGCCGTGCCTTTTCTCTTTCCCCTGGCAACCTGGCGCTAATCAAAGAGATCTCCACCGCAGCGCCATCCGCCAGACATTCACCGCGATAAGTGGTCAGCGCACCTCTGCTGAAACCGGCCCCAGAAGCTTTGTACTCCTGCGCTTCCGCCAGCGCCTGTTGATGGTGTTGCGGCATGACCGGGACGGCCGGCCTGGCTTGAGTCGCCGTTGCAGAGAGTACGTCAGAGGTAGCTGCAGACCCCCCTTCGGTTGGAATATCAGATGGCAATGGAGCGGCCTACCAGCCAGGGTTCCAGATATCGATAAGGTACCGCCAGGCGCTGATTACGCTGTTGAATGTGGCGTCCTGCGTCGTCGAGATCAGCGCGCAGCCGATCCAGCGCATTGCGCACCGGCCAGACCATATGGAAGAAGTCTTCAGGATACATTCCCAGCGGGGTCAGGGACCGCTGACTTAACAGGTGGACCAGGGTCAACTGTTGTCCCACCGCGTATGCGTCTGGGAGGGCATAAACAAAGTTCTCTTCACCTCTCTCATCATGGTCCGTGGGCGGCGGCAGATACAGCGCCCCCGGGGTGTTGGGAATCCAGCCAAACTGGGCGTACTGGCCATTGTTAACTGCAGCGTGTTCAACACTCACAGTAAATAGAATCTGTGTCACTACGCGGACAAGATCCGACACAGTCTGCACCTGACCTTCATGCACCGGCAATCCGGACACGCGGCCGCCATCCGCACAACACAGCTCTCTGATCCAGGCCTGTAATTCAACATCTGTCTGGACGTCATGGTCACTGGTATAGAAGGTACGCAGCGTATCCCTGGCGTAAGTATCGATGGCCTGGTGGAGCAGGAGTGCGTCGTCTCGATAGTGGTAACGTGGCAACACATCGATACTGTCTACCCCCCGCGCTTGAAAGTCCTGCAATGGCGAGGCCCCGTCAAACGACCAGTCCTGATACGCCAGACCAATCAGATCCAGCGCGCCTTCTGCACCGATGGCTATGGACTCATCAATCGGCCCACCTGGCGCCAGTAACGTAGAGCGCGCATCGTGGTTGATCTGAATTGTCCCGGTAAAGTGCGGCTGCAACAACTGATACAGCGGATGTTGGGCCGGCAATGTACGGTTGGCCGCCACCCAGAACGTTTCCATCACCAGGTGCGTGCGCGTTAAGTGGGCAACCACCTCGTGATACGTGCCATCCGCAGACTGCACAAAGGTGCGCGCCAACAGCCACGTCCAGTAGTGGTCCCTGGGAGTATAGATCGTACCCGCTTCCGCCG
>JBCCUW010000254.1:0-6541 GCA_039196385.1 Pseudomonadota bacterium | reverse complement strand
CTGGCGGGCTACAATGCAGGCCAAGGCAATGTGTCAAAGGCCAAGCGGCGCAATCCGGGCGCCGGTTTCTTTGACCTCAAGTTACCCCGCGAAACCCAGGCATACGTGCCGCGATTGCTCGCTCTGGCGGCCATCGTTGAAGATCCGGCCAAATACAACATCACCTTACCCGAAGTTAAGCCGGTCGAGACATTTGCAACCCTGGACACCCATAGCCAGTTTCAGCTGGACAAGCTGGCAGCGGCCATCGATTTGCCAATGGCCCAGCTCTATGAGTGGAATCCGGCTTTGAACCAATGGTCGACCCCCCCCAAAGGTCCCCATCGGATCATTGTGCCCACCGAACTTGATCTGGCGAATGCACAACAGGCCATTGATAATGTTGCGCCCAGGGCGCGGGTCGACTGGAAAGAAGTGGTTGTGCAGTCAGGTGACACGCTGAGCGCCATCGCCCGCCGCCACGCCACGGACGTCACTTCTCTGCAGTTGGCCAATGGCTTATCCAACTCGCGTATCCGGGCCGGTAAAACGCTGCTGATTCCGCAAAATGCTCAGGCCCTGGATAAACAATCGCCACATGTCAACCGAAGCAATACTGCAGCCACCAAATATACGGTGCAGGCCGGCGATTCTTTATGGAGCATCGCCAGAGCGCACAACGTGAATCTGCGCAAACTTATCCGCCACAACGAGGTGGGACCTCGAGATACATTGAGGGTCGGGCGTACGTTAACCATTCCAGGTGAAGCAACCGGCACCCGCAAGGTGACCCGCACTGTGCGCTACAAGGTGCGCAAAGGGGATTCGCTGGCACGCATCGCAAACAAATTTAACGTCAGCATCAAACAGATTGCCAACTGGAACAATCTGGATGCCCGCCACTACATTAAACCGGGACAGGGCCTGCTACTGCACGTCAATGTGATTGGCGGTTAGGAGTTCAGCGCGGCGCTCAGTTGACACCCGCCTGGGTGACGCCAATTGCATCCTCAGCGGCCAGGAAAAAACTCTCGAAGTCATTGCGCCCGCTGCGGTCTTCCGACAGCGTGCGTATCTGCGCTACGTCCGCATCCGTGGTGCTGTTGATATCGCCCTGCACAACCCGGGTTACAGTGATCAAAGCAGCACCATCATTCAGTTGCACACTGCCTACCGATTTCTCCCCAGCCGGTGGCCGGGGCAGCGCAAATGCGGCCTGCAAAACCTGGGGAGGAATATCTGCAGCACCACCACGACCGGCCAGCGTTGCGGTCTGCCAGCGGCTGCCCAGGCGGTTAGCGACCTGGGTGACGCTCTCACCCGCGCGCAGCTCAGTGAGTCCGGAGGCTTCCGCTTGTGCAATTGCCTCGCGCGCCTGCTCTTCAACCAGTGACGCGCGAATCTGCTCCGACACCTCCTCAAAGGGGATAACTTCGGGCGCATGCTGATTATCGACGCGTGCAACAACAATGGTGGTGCCACCGACTTCGATGGCTGGGCTATTGGTGCCGTCCAAAACCTCTGGGTCAAACAGCGCCTCCAGGACGGCAGGATCTGCAACAAGCGGATCGTCACCGGGCGCCTGCCGGCTGACCTGGGTGACTTTGTGCAACATCAGCCCCAGCGATTCGGCGGTACCTTCCAGACCAAAGCGCTCATCATAGGCCGCACGCTCCAGCGCTAACGCCTGATCCGCCAACAGATCCTGCGCAGCCGTGCGCCGCACCTCAAGCTCCAGCGCTTCGCGCTGCGTGGCAAATTCGGGATAGTCCGGTAACACAATCTCATTAAGCCGAATAATGTGATAACCAAAGTCCGTCGCCACCGGCGCACTGATATCACCAGGCGCGTTTAATGCCCACAAAGCTGCTTCAAACTCCGGTGCGAAAATACCCGGCCCCACGGGGCCAAGTTCACCACCGGCCGAGGCCGAACCCGGGTCTTCGCTCAACTCTTCCGCCAGCGCGCCAAAATCTTCACCCGCGTTGAGGCGCGCGGCAACTTCGGTGATCAACTGCAGTGCCTCAGCTTCGTCACGACTATCATTTATCTGAATCAGTATGTGGGCACTGTCGCGTTGTTCCGCGCGCAAAGCTTCCGCACGTTGTTCGTCATAGAGGGCTTGCAGTTCTTCTTCCGATACATCAATTTCCGGCGCATCAACTAGATCATCTATACTGATGGATAGATACGAGACATCAACCGCCAGTTCTGTCATATACAGCGCCTGATCCTCGTTGTATCGCACCAGAATATCATCGTCAGCAATTTCGACACCTTCGCTGAACAGTTCCACCGTTAAAGGCAGGTAGGCGATATCGCGTCGTTGATTCACCACCCGCACGATTTCACTCAATTCCCACTCAGGCACCAGGTACGTCGACGCAATACCGTTCTGCAATTGCTGCGAGCTGACAGCGTCTGTGTACGCGGCGAGAAAAGCCGGCGGTGAATAACCCAGCATGCGTACCTGCTGTCGATACACCGCTTCATTAAACTGTCCATCGATCTGGTAAGCTTCGGCCTGCAGAAGCTCCTGGTTAACATAGTCATCAGGCGCGCGCACACCCAGCCGTGTAGCAGCCTGGGTAATGACCTGCCTCCCGATCAGCTGTTGCAATGCAAACTGTTGCAGCTGCAATCGATCAATCTGGCTGCTGTCAAAATCCGGCCCCATGCGCGTCAACAGACGCACCCGTTCACGTTCGGTTTCAGCCTCCAGGACAGCCGGCGTTACTTCAAAGTCACCAATGCTGGCCAGGTTCGGACCACTACTCATAAACACATTGGATGCGCCAAAACCAAACAATACCAGCACGATAATGATGGCGCCCACCAGAATCTTAAATCCTGTACCCTGGGTCTGATCTCTCAATCGCTGCAGCATGCGCCTACTAATTCCTCAGTCTATTCAAGCCAGGCGTGCTGCCTGACAAGTTCAATCACCGTTCGCGTCCTACAAAAAAAGGGCGCATCCGCGCCCTCTCCTGTCTGTTCCTGCTACCCCGTAGCTGCTAGTTTAAAGCATCTTTCAGCGCTTTACCAGGTTTGAACGCCGGCACCTTGGCCGCCGCAATCTGGATAGTAGCGCCGGTTTGCGGATTACGACCGGTGCGCGCGGCGCGCTCTCTAACTAAAAAAGTACCAAAACCAACCAACGCCACAGATTCAGCATTCTGCAATGACTCCGTAATGGCGTCTATGGCAGCGTCCAGAGCACGTCCCGCGGATGCTTTGGAGATGTCTGATGATTCTGCGATACGATCAATTAATTCGGATTTATTCACACTAGGCCCCTCAATGTGGTGCTTGCCCCAACGGCCGTACTGTTCTGCCGCTGTTGTACGCAACGTGACTGGTGCTTCAACGTAGCAAGCCTACTGCTAATCGCTTAACACGCCTCACTCAAGCTTGCCATACAATCTTCTGGGGCAAACCGCGAACGGACAACATATATTTAACCGGCCCCGGCAATACACCGACCCGGCACTTTTGCGAGTAACTACCAGTTACTGCTGACTACTCTCGATGAGTCTCTCTCTAAAAACCTGGTAGTACGTTCAGCAAACTGCTGAATTCCCAATCCCTCGCGGGATGCGGCAGTTTATACCAACACACATCAATACACGCAAGCATGTTTACCAGCTTGCGCGTGCCTAATGCGGATTGATTGTGGTGCTGCCCGTACCGACTTTGCGCTCTACCGGTTGTTCACCCGCACCAGCCTTGTCAGCACTGTCTGCAAGCCGCGGCTCGGGTAGTCGTTCCAGCGCAACCTCCAAGACATCGTCCATCCATTTAACGGCATGGATGGTCAGATTGTCCTGGACATTCGCGGGAATCTCTTTCAGATCCTTTTCGTTTTCCATGGGGATAATCACATGCTTGATGCCCCCTCGATGTGCGGCCAGGAGTTTTTCCTTGAGGCCCCCAATCGGTAGCACTTGACCACGCAAAGTGATTTCACCAGTCATGGCAACATCTGCCCGCACGGGTATACCCGTCACCACAGAAACCACCGCTGTACACATGCCAATGCCGGCACTTGGCCCATCCTTGGGAGTTGCCCCTTCGGGGACGTGAATATGCAGATCAAGTTTTTCATGAAAATCGTCGGCCAGCCCTAATGCGACAGATCGACTCCGCACAAAGGTCAGCGCAGCTTGAATAGATTCCTGCATGACGTCACCCAGCGAGCCGGTTTTGGTTTGCCGTCCTTTACCCGGCACCGCCACCGCCTCGATGTTCAGCAACTCACCGCCAGCCTGGGTCCAGGCCAGGCCCGTGACGATGCCAACCTGATTTTCCTCTTCCGCCAAACCATAACTGAAACGGCGCACGCCGTTGTAGGCTTCCAGATCTTCAGCTTCGATGGCTTTCGTCGACTTACGCTTACCCGTCGCTTTACCCGCTGTCTTTCCAGCCAGCGCCTGTTCTTTCACCACCTTGCGCGCAAGTTTGGCAATTTCGCGTTCCAGCCCCCGCACGCCAGCTTCCTTGGTGTAATACCGTACGATGTCGAGCAGCGCCGCATCGGTCACCTGCAATTCGTTTTTGCCCAGGCCATTCATACCCGTCTGCTTTGGCACCAGATAACGACGCGCGATGTTGAGCTTTTCATCTTCTGTATACCCGGGCAGCCGGATGACTTCCATTCGATCAAGCAACGGCGCCGGGATATTCATCGAATTGGACGTACAGATAAAAAACACGTTCGAGAGGTCGTAATCAACCTCCAGATAATGATCATTAAATGTGCTGTTCTGCTCGGGATCGAGCACTTCTAGGAGCGCGCTGGCAGGGTCACCGCGCACGTCCATGCCCATCTTGTCGATTTCGTCCAGCAGAAACAGCGGATTGGCCACACCGGCTTTGGACATTTTCTGAATAATTTTGCCCGGCATCGAACCGATGTACGTGCGCCGGTGGCCGCGAATTTCTGCTTCATCACGCACACCGCCTAGCGCCATACGCACAAACTTGCGATTTGTCGCCCGAGCGATACTCTCACCCAGACTGGTTTTCCCCACACCGGGTGGGCCAACCAGGCACAATACCGGCCCGCGCATCGCACTGACCCGATTCTGTACGGCCAGGTATTCGATAATTCGATCTTTAACTTCTTCCAGACCGTAGTGATCCTCGTCCAGGATTTTCTGTGCGGCTGCCAGGTCTTTACGCACACGGCTTTTCTTTTTCCACGGCACGCTCAGCGCCCAGTCCAGATAACTGCGCACCACCGTGGCCTCCGCTGACATGGGTGCCATCAGTTTGAGTTTGTTCAGCTCCGCCTGGGCTTTTTCTTTGGCTTCCTTGTGCATACCGGAGTCGTCGATGCGCTTCTGCAGCTCATCAACTTCACCCTGCTCATGCTCCCCCATCTCTTTCTGAATGGCCTTCATCTGCTCATTCAGATAGTACTCGCGCTGGCTCTGCTCCATTTGCTTTTTGACCCGTCCGCGGATGCGCTTTTCCATTTCCAGCACATCAATCTCAGCGTCCATGAGCTCAAGCAGGATGTCCATGCGCTGCTGCAGTTCCAGCGCTTCCAGCACCGCCTGTTTGTCCTCAATGCTGAGCGACATCTGCGCCGCGATGGTGTCAACCAGACGCACCGGGTCGTCGATACTGGAGAGCGAAGACAAGACTTCCTGAGGAACTTTTTTGCTGGCCTGAACATAATGTTCAAACTGCGCGAGCAGCGTGCGGGTAAGGGTTTCTGTTTCCCGGCCATCCAGGTCAGTCTCAACATGCAACACAGCGTCCGCATGGCTGTAGCTGTCGCCAACCGAGAGGTTTTCTACCGTGGCGCGTTGTCCACCTTCCACCAGAACTTTGACCGTGCCGTCAGGTAATTTGAGCAATTGCAGAATGGTAGCCACCGTACCCACCGCAAACAGGTCGCTGGCACCGGGGTCTGTTGTTTCCGGATCCCGTTTTGCGACAAGCAGAATCTGCTTGTCGTCCGCCATGGCAGCGTCCAGCGCCCGAATGGAAGTTTCTGTACCCACAAACAATGGGTGCACCCCATGGGGATAAACCACCATGTCGCGCAGGGGCAAAACAGGAATATTTTCGATCAATGAGGTATCAGCCACGTGAAATTGCCTTTTTGCGGTGGAAGTAACACGGCACTACCCAGCACTGCCCGGGGCAGTTTTGAATTCGCAGCAACCCGTTGAAGTTATTCTTCGGGCGCTGCCTTGGCCTGGTCAACGTTTTCGTAGATCAGCATCGGATCGCTTTCACCCTTGATCACGCTTTCGTCAATGACGACTTTGCTGACCGATTCCGACGACGGGAGGTCATACATGGTGTTCAGCAACACTGCTTCGAGAATGGAGCGGAGACCGCGAGCCCCGGTTTTGCGCTCCATCGCTTTATCAGCAACAGCCCGCAGGGCGTCTTCGCGGAAATCAACTTCCACGTCTTCCATATCAAACAGTTTAGTGTATTGCTTGGTCAAAGAGTTCTTCGGCTCCGTCAAAATGCGAATCAGCGCATCAGAATCTAGCTCTTCCAGGGTTGCCACGACCGGTAATCGGCCGACAAACTCCGGGAT
>JBCCUW010000253.1:0-6563 GCA_039196385.1 Pseudomonadota bacterium | reverse complement strand
CAACGCTACATCTGGACGACAGAAACTGGCCTCGCTGGCGCACCCAGCACCGCACCGATGGGCCTGGGCATGTGTGGACCCATGCTGATCGGGCACGGCACCCAGGCGCAGAAAGATTATTTCCTGCCACGCATTCTCTCCGGTGAAGACTATTGGTGCCAGGGCTACTCCGAGCCGACTTCTGGATCCGACCTGGCGTCACTCAGCCTCAAAGCCACCACCGATGGGGATGACTTTATTCTGAACGGTTCAAAGATCTGGACCACCCACGCGCACTACGCCAACCGCATGTTCCTTCTGGTCCGCAGTGATGACAGTGGCAAACCTCAGCAGGGCATCACCTTCCTCCTGCTGGAAATGGACAGCCCCGGCATCACGGTTAATCCGATTCTATTCGCGTCGGATACGCACGAGGTCAACCAGGTATTCTTTGACAATGTCCGCGTACCCAAGACCAATATTGTGGGGCAAGAAAATGAGGGCTGGACGGTCGCCAAGTACCTGCTGGAGTTTGAACGCGGTGGTGGCGGCGCCGCACGCTTCCACACCGCGCTGAAACGCCTGCGCCTGTTTGCCGAAGAAACCGCGAGCAACGGCGAACGACTGATCGATGACCCGGCATTTGCCACGCGGTTGAACGAAACTGCTGTGAAGATCGAAGCGATCCAGTTTACCGAGTTTCGCATCATGGCGGCCATGGCCAAAGGCGGCAGCCCGGGACCCGAGTCATCCATCATGAAGAACATGGGGGCGGACATGGGTCAGTGGCTGAGTGAAATGATGGTCGAAGCGCTGGCTTTTTATGCGGCTGTTCACCAACCCGCAGCGCGCGAGGTTGGCCAGAACGTGCCCATCGTCGGGCCGGCAAGCGGTGTCACCGCCTTTCCCCGCTACTTCAACTACCGGGCCCAATCCATTGCCGGTGGCACTAACGAAGTACAGGCAAACATTGTCGCGAAAATGGTGCTCGGTCTTTGAATCAGGCCGCGCAGGTTGATCTGCGCCAGCGCCAGATTCTCACCGCGGCGCCCCTGCCGATTCTCCTGCGGATGGCGACCCCCAATGCGCTGGCATTTTTGATTCAGGCCTCCGTTAACATGACCGAGGTGTGGTACGTGGGTCAGTTGGGCACCACATCGCTGGCGGCTATGGCATTCATGTTCCCGGGCTTAATGCTCATGCAGATGCTAGCTGGCGGCGCTATGGGCGGCGCTGTCGCCAGTGCGGTCGCCCGCGCCCTGGGGAGTGGTGACAAAGAGGCAGCCCGCAGTCTGCTGTGGCACGGCCTGCTGATCGCCGTTGGCGCCGGCGTGTTTTTTCTCAGCCTGTTCAGCCTCGGCGGGCGTGCCCTGCTGATGGCGCTTGGGGCCACCGGCGAGGTCCTCCATGAGGCGCTCAGTTACGGCACCATTGTTTTTGCGGGCAGCACCGCCATCTGGCTGAGCGCTATTCTGTCCGGCGCCCTGCGGGGCATGGGGGACATGCGTTTTCCAGCCTTCATGATGGCATTTGGCGGCCTGGTCCAGGTGGTACTTTCCGGCACCCTGGTACTGGGTTGGTTCGGTGTGCCTGCCCTGGGCATTACTGGCGCAGCTATTTCTATCGTCAGCATCAGCCTGCTGACCACCCTGCTGGGCCTGGCCCGGCTGCGCCTGGCCAACAACCCCATCAAGCTGCAGTGGCACGCCGCCAAACTGCAGCAGCGCCTGTTCGCCGACATATTCCGCGTGGGTGCCCTGGCCTCCCTGTCCCCCTTTCTGAGTATTGCCTCGATCATGGTGGTGAACGGCCTGATCAGTGACTTTGGTGACCATATGGTGGCCGGGTACGGCATCGGCTCACGCCTGGAATTTCTCCTTATTCCCATGGTTTTTGGTTTCGGTGCGGCCATGAACACCATGGTGGGTATGAACGTGGGCGCCGGTCAGATTGCCCGCGCTGAACACATTGCCTTCGTGGGCGGGAGCGCTGCCGCCCTGTTAACCGGCTCAATCGGCATCACCCTGGCACTGTTTCCCAATGCCTGGGTGGCGCTGTTCACGGAAGATCCTCAAACCATTGCCGCGGGCGCCACTTATCTGCGTTATTCAGGTTGGGCGTTCGCCTTCCAGGGGATGGGTCTGGCTCTATATTTTGCAGCCCAGGGCGCCGGTAAGGTGGCATGGCCGGTGGCCGCGAATTTCATTCGTTTTGCCGTCGGCGCAGGCGGCGCCACCTTGGCTGTGGTGTTCTTCAGCGCCAGCGTTGAGTGGATTTTCATCAGCCTGGCCCTCGGCATGGCCCTGTACGGGCTGGTCACTGCGGGCTCTATCTGGCTGGGCGCGTGGCGACCGCGCACCCCCTGACGCGTGCAGGCTGTGTAGGTTAGACTGAGCAGTCTCACAGCCCACCAACCCAGCCCTAGGCAAAGGAGTTCACGATGGCCGCAACAGATAGTCTGGTGACCCGCACAGATCAGGACGGCATTGCCATCATCAGCCTGAATCGCCCGGAAACACTCAATGCTCTAAGTCCGAATCTGTTTGTCGAACTGCGCGATCACGTCGACACCATTGCGCAACAAACCGACACCATCGGCTGTATGATCCTGCGCGGCGAAGGACGCTCTTTTTCTGCGGGCAACGATCTCAAAGCTATCCAGAACGGCGAGCGGGCGCCCAGCGCGCACTTTCAAGCTGAGACCCTGGACGCTATAGAGCGGCTACCCCAACCCGTTATTGCTGCAGTACAGGGCCACTGTTATACCGGATCGCTGGAACTCGCGCTGTCTTGTGACCTGCTGATCGCCGGCGCCAGCGCCAAATTTGCCGACACCCACGGCAAATGGGGCATGTCACCTACATGGGGGATGAGTCAGCGGTTGCCTCGCCGGGTGGGTCTGCTGGCAGCCAAAGAGATGATGTTTTCAGGACGCGTCATTGGCGCTGAAGAAGCGGTGCAGATGGGCCTTGCCAATCAGTGGGTTGAAGATGAAGATCTGCAACAGGCTGCCCTGACGATGGCGGCAAGCTTTCTGCAGAACTCCTGGTTTACTTTACGCGCCGATAAAATGCTCGTGAACGGCGGCCTGGACCGAACCCTGGCGGAGGGCATCCGCTGGGAACGGGAAAACAGTCCCGGGCGCGGGCCCGACATGGAGGAGCGTCTGGCAGCCTTCAGCAAACGCTGAAGACAGAACTCTTCTGGCGGACTTCAGAGGCTGAGATCACAAGCGAAAATCAAAAGACACGCTGAAGGAAGCCGTACGCCTCTTCAGCCATTTCGGTAAACACGTCCACCGGCAACTGACGCGTGCGTTTCAGCACGGCATAGGAGTGATTGGCGGTATCCAACCGGTGCAGTGTGGCGGCAGGCAACCCGGCTACCACCTGCTCAAGCAACTCTGCCGCCGCCAGATCATCCCGGGTACCCGACAGAAACAACATAGGCTGCCGGATATCCGGCAAGTGCGCGGCACGATCCACCGACGGCTTTCTAGCCGGGTGTAAGGGAAATGAACAAAACACCATTGCCTGGCAATTGACCTCACCGGCGGCAACCGCATGGGACGCCATACGTCCGCCAAAGCTGTGACCACCCACCACCAGAGGCAGAGCGGGATGCTGTTCAAGCATGGCGGCAGCTGCCTCGACAATGACGGCCACGGCCACCGCCTGGCTGTCTACACGGCGTTTGCCGTTCTGCATGAATGGAAAATTAAAGCGCAGGCTGAGGATGCCGCGCCGCGCAAACGCCTGCGCAATCTGCTGCATATTGTGATGCCGATGATGCGCACCCGCACCGTGAGCCAGGAGGTACTGAGCAATCGTCGGACCTGCCGGAAGCGTCCAGGTGGCGTCCAACGCCCCGGCAGCAGTTTGCAGCACAAACTGCTTTTCGAGCTGTGTTGCCGTCTGCTTGTCTGGAGACAGCTTGTCCGACTTATTCGATGTCGCCAATGCCGTCGATGATTTTGCCGACCAGGCCATACTCCACGGATTCCTGAGCGCTCATCCAGTAATCGCGGTCAGTATCTTCGGTAACGCGCTCCAGCGGTTGACCCGTCTGCTCAGCAATAATGCCGTTAATGCGCTCGCGGGTTTTAACAATTTCGCGGGCATGGATTTCGATGTCCGAAGCGTCACCACCAAATCCCCCGTGTGGCTGATGGATCAGAAAACGGGTGTTCGGCAGACAGAAACGGTGCTCCTTATCCGGCGCCAGGTAAATGTGTGTGGCAATGCTGCCTACCCATCCAGTGCCAACCGTACGCACCACCGGCTTGATGTAGCGAATCATGTCAAAGATGGTGTCTCCGGATTCAACATGGCCGCCAGGGGAGCTGATGTACAGCGTAATCGGGTCATCAGATTCAAACGCCAGCATCAGCAGTTTTTCCGCAGTACGCCGGGAGACCTCCTGATTAATCTCACCAAACAAGGTCAGCGTGCGGTTCTTCATCAGAACCGATTCCATGGGATTCAGGCTTTTGGCGACTTCAGCCAGTTCTTGTTCGCCATCCAATGAGGTCATTGGCTTACTCCGTAAAGTTCAGGTGTAGTGTTTCGTCTGAGCATAGTGTAGCTTCAAATCTAGCAGATCTATATGGGGACAATCGGGGAGAATTCAATGCCGCTAGCACCAGAATACGCAGCGATGTTCGAGCAACTGGCGCAGAACGAGCCTGCACCTGCGTTGTGGGAATTAAGCGCGGAACAGGGTCGCGATATGTATCGAGCCATGAGACCGCTGAATCCCGAGTTGCCGGTACACGACGTGCGCGATGAAACCATCCAAGGCAGCCAGGGCGACATTCCGCTGCGCATTTACACGCCAGCCGGCGACGGTCCGTTTGGTATCCTGATGTATTTCCACGGCGGCGGCTGGGTCATTGGTGATCTGGATTGCTGCGATGCCGTCTGCCGCGAGCTGGCGACCCTGGCGGGCGTGATTGTCGTGTCTGTGGACTACCGCATGGCGCCGGAGCACCTCTACCCGGCAGCGGTGGTGGATTGTTACGACGCCACCTGCTGGGCAGCGGAGCAGATGCAGGCACTGCACGGCAACGGCAAACTTGGCGTTACCGGCGAAAGTGCCGGTGGCAACCTCGCTGCCGTGATATGCCTCAAGGCACGGGACGAAAAAGGACCCAAAATCAATTTTCAGTGCCTGCTTTATCCGGTCACAGATGCCGACATGACCCGCGCCAGCTACGCTGAAAACGGCGAGGGTTACCTGCTGGAAACCCGGGCTATGCAGTACTTCTGGGATACCTATTGCCCCGACGCACAACAGCGCGCCGAAGCTTACGCATCACCGCTGCGCGCCAGCGACCTCGGGCAGCTGCCCCCGGCTCTGGTCATGACTGCAGAATTTGATCCGCTTCGCGATGAAGGCAAAGCTTACGCCGACGCACTGGACGCAGCCGGCACGGAAGCCACCTATGTGTGCTATCCAGGGCTGGTGCACGACTTTTTTGCCACGGCGGCGATCTTCGAGTGTTCCCGCGCCGGGCTGCTCTCTGCCGTAAGCGCGTTTCAACAACATCTGAACTGACTGCCGCACACCCGCGAGGACACTACCTGAAATGCTCTATGCTCTGATCTGCGAAGACAAACCTGACAGTGAGCCGCTGCGCAAACAGACCCGCGCTGACCATCTGGCCTATATCGCAGACTACGACGTGCGTCTGGCCGGGCCTATGCTGGCCGATGATGAATCTACAATGATTGGTTCAATTATTATTCTGGAAGTTGCTGACCGGGCCGCCGCAGAAGCATTTGCTGCCAGCGACCCGTATCAGCTAGCCGGGCTGTTTGCCAACGTCACGATACGCGCGTTTCGCCAGGCCATACCCGGGGCGTGAAACACGCCCCGAAGCAGCGTGGTCAGTCTACTCGCGCCGCCGCATAACCAGACAGCACCGTGGTGCCATCCTGGTTGGTGGTCGCCACTGTCAAATTAACAACGCCATCCTCAACGCTGTCCACCGTCGCGGTGGAATTGAGTGTGTCACCAGGCCAGACCTGACTGGTAAAGCGCACCCCAAACTTGGTCAGCCGACCATCCCCAACATAATTGGTCAGCATCCGACCAGTCATGCCCATGGTGAGCATCCCATGCGCAAACACGGAAGGGTATTTGGCCACTTCGGTGGTAAATATCTCATCCGTGTGCAGCGGATTGTAATCACCGGAAGCACCGGCATACTGGACTATCTGCGTCCGTTTCAGGTCTTCCACCAGGCATTCTGTATAGGTGTCCCCCACGTTCAGATCACTTGCTTTAAGCGCCATACTTCTCCCTCCTCTCTATTGATCAACCGGCCGCTCGGTGCGCACACCGACACCGCGCGCGGTAATGGCCAGCTCACCATTTTGGTCGCGATATTCCGTCACTGTTTCAGAAAACACCAGTTTGCCGCTGCGCTTACCTTCCTTTTCCCAGGTTTTGCCAGGCAATACAGTGGCTGTGAGTACGTCACCGGGTTGGATATGGCGGTGATACTCAAAGTGCTGTTCCGCGTGCAGACCACCACCGCCACCACCCACACCACCGCCCGATGACACATTTTTAATGCCGGT
>JBCCUW010000252.1:0-6576 GCA_039196385.1 Pseudomonadota bacterium | reverse complement strand
CTCAACTACGATTATTTTCGACAAGGCTGGGTTTGGGGTAGTTATCTTACAGAAACGTGCTTGCAGTTTGATGGACCCACCGTTATCTCGGCAATGCACAGTCCTTTGGCCAGCCAATGGTGCAGCACTCTGTCCCATGGCAATGCGGTGTTCGGAACGGGTGGACTAAGCGCAACCGGAATCAACCTCAATAATCTCCTCTTAAGCAAGTTCAGTCCGAATCAGATTATTGCTTCGGTGAACACGGCGCGCGGTACTTTGCAACTGGCTAGAGCTTATACAACAGCCGCGGCTTTTGTTCTGGTCGCGGACAATGTGACGATTGTTGGTGTTGCTGATGACATTGCTTTGATACCCATACTAGGCGCCTTTGGCGTGACCGTCGCGTTAGAGCACGTTTTGGATGATATCCAAGATCGTCTGGTTCTGATGGCGCAAACGGACAACCCGGATATCGCAGAGCGAGACAAGGATGGAACTGAGACGGTCAGCTTTGCCATCTCGGATAACTGTGACCCGGGACAAAATGGAGCATCACAGAATTTAAGAAGAAATATGAAGAAGGCGGGCTGCTTGTGTGAGGACGTTCCGTTTAAGAATGGTACAGACGTGCAAGCACATCACATTGTCCCCAAAGGGATAACAACTGATACGGCCAAAGCGCTTCGAAGCTGTCTTGAGCGGAAACAAATCCGGATTCACGATGCCGTTAATGGTG
The DNA here is from genome assembly GCA_039196385.1 of Pseudomonadota bacterium. Taxonomy (GTDB): domain Bacteria; phylum Pseudomonadota; class Gammaproteobacteria; order Pseudomonadales; family Azotimanducaceae; genus UBA4421. Next base: position 5,858 of record JBCCUW010000252.1, on the reverse strand, counting down.
TGTGCTTGCCCAATGATCTGGAGCTAGCGAGCAAAACCCGTGCTTATAGGCATATCACTGGAGGAGACCTTCACTCTGAAAACGTGCTTTCAGTTTTGCTCAAGCGCTGTGAGTCGATGAGCCCCAGCGAGTTCAGAGCTTATCTACGCGAAGTTGCAGATCTCTATACTATTGGCGCTGTTCCAATCTAGTACGAGTTAGCTAAACGGAGGAAATTAGGCTTATGAAGTTTCGTGAAACGAGGGAAAACATTAGCGGAACTGGCTATCCTGAGCCAAAGATTTACATCGGCGAATACGCTGGTTCAACTCCTGAAGATATCGCTTCCGATTTGACCCATATATTCCGTTCGCTTGAACAAGCATTTCCGGCAACCAAATTATACAGAAACGCTTATGAGTTCGAACTGCGCTTGAACGGTGAGCCGATCACCGAAGCCGCACTGTGGCGCCGTGTGCTTGATCTACCGGACGGTATGGAGCTGTTAGCAGAATTTTGCGATGCATTGTGGAACAGCTTGAAGCTGCGTCCAGATTGGATCATGCAACAGATGGAGGACGGTGAATGCGATGCGGCGGGCATGATACCGATTCGCCAAGCCCTCGAGAAGATTGACTCCTACGACGGTGCGCTGAGTTTTTTTGACCTGTTCTGGCGCTTTCTGTCGGAGGTCGCAGACATGGATCTTGAGGTTAACGCGGATTGGTGTATTCGCAAGATGCTGGACCTGCTCGACGTGGGACCGAGAATGCACAACGAACAATTCCTTCAGCTTCTGCTCTTCCGGCTTGTTGAGGGGCAGCTCGCTTACAATGTTCAGGAAATAGACTTTTACGATAAGTACATGGGTCCATTCGAATCCCCTGATCGCATCACCATGCCCGGCATTGTTGAGCGATTGAGAGATGATCCTGATTGGCATTTTTGCATACCCCAGATGATCTACTACTTTTATGGAAGAAAGCATCTCAGCTGCGCAACAGAAGTTTTAGAGCAGCTGGCTGCTGAGGGTTATGAATTTGATCCCTACGACTTGGATACCGGTTTTTTTGACGATCGCCTCGAACGAGAAAAGATACAACACCGTGACGCGATGATCGAAGCTTCGCAAGTTCCTCTGTACACGGGCTATCACATTTACGATCCCGATACAAAATTCTGGTCCAGGGATTCGACAGATTATTTAGCTTCCGGCGCGCACACTAAACCTTGAGCTGGCCTACCGACTAAAGCCCCAATGAAAAACTAACAAGAGTTGTGCTTCACACACTCGGAGTTTTCTCTATTTCGTTTTGCTTCGCCGTCACACTTTTGCATATAATACAAAATTTGCATTAAATGCAAAAAATGTGCTCACGCAAACGCGATCGATAAAAGGAGAATCATGTGCAGCGTAACCGGTTGGGAAATCTCTTCGACGTCAGCGCGCTGACGCTTGGCGGTGGTGGTATCGGCCAGGTGTGGGGTGATACTACTCAGGCAGAAGCTGTCGACACCGTTCTTGCCGCTTACCAGGCGGGTATTACGTTTTTTGATATGGCGCCACTCTATGGAGATGGAGAAGCCGAGCGCGTCATGGGCCTTGCCTTTGCGGACGGTTATCCTGGGGATGTTCGGATTACCACCAAGTGCATGCTGGGGCCAATCACCTCAGATCAGATTGAAGCGCGGCTACGAACTTCTCTGGAGGAGAGTTTTACGAGATTGCAGCGCCAGTTCGTGGATGTATTCATTCTGCATGGATTTGTCATACCCGATGGCTGGGACGATGCCATCAGACCTGCCGCATTGCCGCATATCTCGGTCCCTTACTCAACCTACGTCGATGTGGTGGTGCCGGTATTTGAAGCCCTGATTGCAGAAGGAAAAATTGGCGCTTTCGGGGTAACCGCAGCCAGCATCCAGGCCAGTAACCTCGCAGTGCTCAATGCCACACCGGCGCCAGCGGTGGTGCAGTGTATTACCAATGTTCTGGATTCACCTGGTGGTATGGCCATTGCTGATGAACCTCCGCAGCCGCGGGCTGTGATTGCCGCAGCCAAAGACCGTGGCATTGGCGTGATGGGTATTCGCGCGGTGGCCGCGGGAGCGCTGACCGCCGGGATAGACCGGTCGGTCAAACCCCATTCCGCAGAAGCAAAAGATTATGCCCGCGCCGAGGGTTTTCGCGCCCTGGCGGGAGAGATGGGCGTATCCGCCGCAGCGCTGGCACACCGTTATGCACTCTCAATGCCGGGCGTCGATACTGTGGTGCTTGGGGTGAAGAACCGTGCTGAACTCGAAGAATGCCTGCAGGCTGAAGGGTTACCGCGCCTGACCGCCAGTGAAATGCACGAGATAGAACAGGTCGTGGGCGCAACCGCATGAATCTTTGAGCTGAGTTATCGACAACAAAGTAATTGACTAACGCCGTCGCCAATAGCCCGTTAGATGCATCTGTCGGAGGTCGAGTTGGTGTTGCGTGCGCAGGTAACGCCTGATCTCTGCGGCGGTTCGCGTTTCAGCCGCGCCGAATACGAACAAGCCGGCGCGTTCAATGTCCAGCTTTTTCACCTGCTCCAGTAGCGCCGTGGATTGCCCGGCAGCAACATCGCCGCGGTAAACCCAGTCCACCTGCGTTCCGAGGCGTTCCGGAAAGGGCGGTGCCAGCGCCGGATTCTGCGCCTCTAACAGCACGCGTATCGGCGTTGTTGAGGCCAGTTCTTCGGTTATCACGCTCAGTGCAGGCGCAGCCGTTTCGTCACCGATCAGCAAATAGTGGGTGGCGTCGGGCGGCGGCGCGAATGCCGTGCGTGGACCCCACAGAGCAAGCTTGTCGCCCACTTGAGCCCGTGCAGCCCAACTTGCTGAAGCGCCGTGGTCGTCGTGCAGTACAAACCACAAACAGAGTTCGTTGTCTCCTGCATGACGTATGGTGTAGTAAGCCCCGCCGGGTTTATCGTCACCTTGCCAGGTCCGAAAGTCGGCCATGTCGAAGCCGTCGGGCAATTGATTGACCGATGCATGTGGGGTCAGCACAAAAACGAAAGCATCGCTGCCGGGATAGACAAACTGCTCAAGCCCCCCGGATACGGTGATTTCGCGTAGTGTGGGCGTCAGGTCGCGTACTGCGGCTACCTGCGTATGGTAGGTGATCAGCGTAGCGGTCCTGGCCAGTTCCTCTTCCATACTCGTCGCAGGAATTGTGTTGCCAGCCTTCAAGCGTGCGGAGGCGATCAGTTGCAGCACATTCTGTTGCAGACCAATGAGATCTGCTTTTGGTTCAGTCAACGGGACGTCATCCACGCTGGTGATGTGGTCCTTGCAGCTTGTGGTCAGCGTAATGTGAGCCGGGGCAACGGCGCTAATCTGCGTCTCAACGGCATCATCGCGCGGAATGAGGACTCGCGCGATCAGGGTGAGTGTGTCGGCGTGATTGGCGTTGAAATGTTCAACCACCTCTTCAATTTCCGCGTTCAGTGAGGCACTGAAGCCGTTGGTCATCGTAACGTCCAGTTTGCGGCCGCTTCTCTGGCCTTCCACAAACGCTGATACAAACCGGCTTCGGCCAGCAGTTTATCGTGTTGACCGCTTTGCACGACACCGCCGTCCTGCACGACAACAATGTTGTCGGCATTGCGGATGGTGGAAAGTCGATGTGCTGTCACGATCACGGTTTTGTCTGCCACCAGTGCTGCAAGCGCCTCCTGCACTCGTCGTTCGTTGGTCGCATCCAGTGCCGAGGTGACCTCATCCAGTAGAATAATGGGCGCGTTTTTCAGGATCGCTCGGGCGATGGCAATGCGTTGGCGCTCGCCCCCGGAGAGGTTAGATCCAGCCTCCTGCAGCTGGGTCTCGTAGCCGTCGGGAAGCTGGTCCGCGAACGCGTGTACCTGCGCCTGCCGCGCGGCGCGCATCACTGCCTCGCGTGGCGCATCTTCCCGACCGAAGGCGATATTCTCATAGATAGTTCCGGGAAACAGGTAAATGTCCTGGAATACAGGGGTCACTGCGTCAAAAAGTTGTGTGTGCGTCAGTTGTTCCTGATTAACTGCGCCGATGCGAATCTCGCCCGTATCGGGCCTTCTCAGGCCGGCAATCAACTGCAGAATGGTTGATTTGCCAGCGCCTGAAGGCCCGACGATGGCGGTTACAGCACCCTGGGGTGCTTTAAAAGAAAGGTTGCGCAACACCGGTTCACCATCACTGTAGGCAAAGCTGACCTGGTCGAAGCTGATGTCGTAGTTGGCTGGTGGCTGGCCACTTTGCGTCGGCGTTGGATCCAGCGGATGGTCCATGAGAGCGGCAATGCGATCGAGCGAGGCATCAGCGATACGCAGGCTCTCGAAACCTTGGGATGCGGCAATGAGCGGCAGATAAACCCTTAACGATAGAATGGCGAAGATAAGAAATACCGCTGCGTCCAGTTGGCCACCGAGAAACCAGTAAGTACCGCTGAACAACACCAGCGGGATACCTAAAAACACCACGGAGAGAAACAGCGAACCCAGCGGTGCAAGTTTTTGCGCCATTTCACCGTTGACGCTGCGAAATGCGTCCAGTGTTTGCCGGAATCGGTCGAGTCGCTGTCCGGCCAGGCCGAATGAGCGGATAACCGCCAGACCCTGGACGTATTCAATGATGCGGCTTGATGCGTCAGCTTGAAGCGCCTGACGTTTGCTGGCCAGACGCATGAACACCCGATTGGTCCATAAAAAAACCGGCAGCGCCAGTACGACACTGGTGACGGTCGCAACCGCCATAGGCAGATCCTGGAAAGCCAGCACGGCAAAGACAACAAACGGGGCCACTGCGGCGCCAATCATCATCTGTAACGGTTCGTGCGTAAACGATTCGACCGCGCTGACATCCTGGGTTAACACGGTCACGACGTTGCCGGTTTTTTCACGGTCGTGAAACGACATGGGTAAGCGGCGCACATGGTTCAACAGGCGCGCCCGCAATGTGCCAAACAACTCAAAAGTCGCAATCCACGCGGAGCGATTGGCCGCGAAGCCTGCCAGCCACTGTCCCAGGACACACAGTAAAACAATGCTTGCTGCAATTATCAGCGTTGATGGTGCAATACCACCCGCGCGCAATTCGATGATGATATAGACCAGCACTGCGGCGGGCGCGGCTTCACACGCTGCCTGAAGTGCCTTGAACAAAACAGACCGCAGAAGGACTTTTTGCTGGTCACCGCTGAGCAGCCAAATTGTCTTCAGTGCTGACGGCTGCCGCAGGGATGGCGCTGGCTGGGCGGACGTGTTCATAGCTTGGCACCCAATGCCATGGCGTCTGCAGCGTTAAAGTCTGCCCATAACTCGGCGTACAAACCACCCTGATCAAGCAGTTCCCGATGGCGGCCCCGTTCGACAATGCGGCCCTGGTTGATGACCAGGATACTGTCTGCGCCAGCGATGGTGCTTAACCGATGAGCAATCATCAGCACCGTTTTACCGCTAACCAGCTGCGTCAGCGCTTGCTGCAGCAGCTGTTCGTTTTCCGGATCAACAAACGCTGTGGCTTCGTCCAGCACAATGATGGGCGCATCTCGCAGGATAGCGCGCGCAATGGTGAGTCGTTGCTGCTCGCCACCCGACAAACGGACACCGTGCTCACCCACGCGAGTCGCATAACCGTCGGGAAATTGCATGATGGTTTCATGAATCAGTGCTTTGCTTGCCGCGTTTTCAATTTCCTCCTGGGTCGCATTCAGCTTGCCGATTTTCAGATTGTTGGCAATGGTGTCGTCGAACAGAAACGTTTCCTGCAGCACCATCGCCACCTGACAACTCAACGCATCACCCGTCAGTGTTTGAATCGGCACCCCGCCAATTTCGATCTGACCCTCGTCCACGTCCCAGAAGCGGCCG
>JBCCUW010000251.1:0-6609 GCA_039196385.1 Pseudomonadota bacterium | reverse complement strand
GATTAAACCCTCCATGCTGAAAGAAGCTACGAAGAATGCGCGCCTGGCGGCCAACGAATTTGCCGCCAATGCCGGGGTTCAGGTAGGCGGGATACGCGACGCCCGACAGGGCGGGTTTATTGTTCGCGACGTCGGCGAAGACTACAGCGACACGGCCAAAATAGATAAAGACGTCAGGGTGGTAACCACCATCACCTTTTACCTGACAGACTAACCCGCCCCAGCGTCCGCCCATAAGGGGGAGGAAGCTTTCATCACCCGGTCCATTTTGATCATGGTCACCAGAGGCGTGGCCGTCTCAACATCCATCAACACCGATTCCATCCAGAATATTTCGGTCTTCGGACTTTCCCCGACCGCCAGCGCCCGGCCTTTCACCAGGTAATCTTTGCCAGCAACCGGCTGACCCTGGTGGTAAGCGATTTCAATGGCACCAAACAAGCCAACAAAGTCGCCGCGGCTTAACGCAATGTATTGCTCCACCTCGCGCAAGGTATGTACCAGGGTGGTCATGGGCGGCACTCGATGGGCATCTCCGGGGGAGCCGAACATCGCCATAGGCTCGGTGATCACGCGCAGCTGCTGATCGATCCGCTCCGCAGGAATCTGCACCGTAAAGGGTTCACACCACTCCCCGACCTTAACGTCCTGCAGCACCCGAATGTCTTCCGCCGGCCGGACTTCCTGAACTTTCATGCGTAACGCGGATTGCGGATCGGGGCCAACGGATGCAGTACCATCCATCACCACATCCCCCTGCTCGTTGAGCATGCCAACCTGCATGCGCAGGCGACCGTCAACGTCTATCGGCGGCTCGCCGACGCAGCGTACGGGCTGCCCGTCTGTGGTGGCCTGGCGGAAGTAAAGGGAGAGCGTACCGTTTTCCAACCACGCTTCTCCCAGGTGTTGCAAAAGAAACGGTGGAAACTGCTCCATGTGGATAGACCCCGCAACCGTACCACCGGTAAAACCCAGTTCCTGGGCGGTAGCGTCGTCGTGTATTCCACCTTTTTCGTGCGCCGACGTATTGCGCGGCTGGCGCCAAGGTCCCTGCAGAGTATGGCTGCTCATACGTGTCTCTCCTGTGGGCAAAACCTTAGCCTACTCTGTCACGCACGCGGAGTCACCGTCTGCGGCTAGACGCGTCACAGCGGTATAAAGTTAACCGGCATCGCTGTGCTCGGTCTGACGACGGGAAGGTATTCCAGCATCGGGGGAGTGGTTACGCTGGCCAGCTTGCGTGTTAACAGCAGGCGATACAATACCGCTTTGATTTCCATATACGCAAAGTGCATCCCCAGGCACATGTGACTGCCCCGTCCAAACGGGAGGAAGGAAAACGGGGGTGGCGTGGGATTGTCCAGAAATCGCTGCGGATCAAACTGGTCAGGCTGCGGGTAAATTGCCGGGTCAAAATGTGTGAGCTGGGGGGCCAGCAGAATCCAGGTGTTAGCAGGCACATGATGGCCGGCGAAGGTAAAGGCCGAGACGCTGCGGCGTGGGATAAACTGGATCGGCGCGTACAGGCGCAAGGTTTCTTTGCAGATGGCCTCAATCGTGGGCAACCTCGCCAGGCTGGCATAGTCGAGTGTGCCACTAACCGTGGCACGATACAGCGTTTCACACTCTGCTCGCGCCCTCTCCTGCCAATCGGTATGGGTGGCCAGCAACCAGAACATCATGGCCAGAGTAGACGCAGTGGTGTCGTGGGCGGCAAACAGAATGCCAAACATGTGATCAACCACATCCTGGTCGGCCAGACCACGGCCCAGGTCATCGCGCTGATTGACCAGGTGGGAAAAAAGATCCTGCCCGGATCCGGTACGTTTTCGTTGCAGCTCAAGATGCAACCGATCCCGCAGGCGGTCACGCGCCCGCAACGCCCGACGATAGCGCGAGCCCGGCAGAGGATTGCGAACCGCCATCACATGACTTAACACTGTGTCCAGATCACGATACCAGTCAGCGGTGTTGGTGGTGACCCCGGCAAACACCTGGATCGCAATATCCAATGCCATCTGTTTGGTGCCTCGATAAATATCGGTTGGCCCCAGATAACGCGCACACGCCGCGTTGACGATAGGCTGCATCTGGCCAAGATACTGTGCCAGGGCATCAGGTTTGAACACGCAGGTCATCATTTTGCGGTGTTGCTGGTGATCGGCAAAATCCCGCACCAGTATGTTGCGTCCGAAAAACGGCTCAACCACTTGCCAGCCCAGTCGACTGGAAAACTGATCATTTCGGTCCAGCAATAACAGTTCGTTCGCTGCGGGACCCATCATCATCAGCGCCCGCTGATTACGTAGAAACCCCACCGTAAAGCAGTCGCCGTAACAGGTCCGCATATCCTGCAGAAAAGGCCGCGGATCCGGGGTCAGGTCACGCACGTTGCCGAATAACCAGTGCCCCGGGGGTCCCGGCAGGTGGTCGAGGTCACGGGTCGGTCTGCTATCTAGTGCGTCTGAACTCACCGGCCGCGCACTAATCATCTTTGTTTCCGACATGGTTGCTTCGGGTGCGGTTGATTCTGGCATGGTCTTGTCTCCGCGAGTCTCTGCGTTTATTATCCGAGTCATCGCTCAGTTTTTGTACTCGGATTCGGGTTGTCGATCCATGCAGATGACGCATACGGAAAAACAGCGCTACCAGCTGCGTAAGCAGCCCAAACAGGCACGCGCCAGGGCAACGGTACAGGCGGTCCTGGACGCTGCTGCTCAGATTCTGGTCACGCGCAGCTACAGCGACGCCAGCACCAATGTCATCGCTGAACGCGCCGGGGTCAGCATCGGCTCGCTGTATGAGTACTTTCCCGGTAAAGAGGCAATTTTTGCCGAGCTGCGCAGGCGCGAGGGGATCAAGCACTATCGGTCGATTACCCGCGAGCCACGGCCGAGCAACCCCCGGGACATGTTGCGCCATCTGGTCACCCAGCACGTGCAATTCGTCAGCAGCAACCTGGCGCTGTACGTCGCGCTGGAAACAGAAGTTCCCAGATTTGCCATCGCGGAACAGGAAATGGCGGTACTGGCCGACTACGTGCCGCAGTCCAACGCTTTTCTGCAAACGCATCGGGAACAACTACGGCCACACAACAACATTGCCTTCATTACAGAGTTACTGATGCGCGTGGTGACGGCAACGGTGAATGACTATGCACTGCGCGCGCCAGAGTATCTGCGCAGTGAGGAATTAACCGAGTCGCTGATTGATCTGCTCAGCCGCTATCTGTTGAACGAAGCAGCCTGAGCATAGCAATCAGGCAGGGGCCAGCCCGGCAAACTCGCGGATCTTTGCGGCAAGCGCTTCCAGTAACGCCCTGTCATCAATACTTTCCGCAAACCTGAACTCGCCAAAATCACCCACACCAACCAGCCGGTAATACACTGTGTGTTTGTTCTGGCTGGTGGTGGATGCGCCTTCGGTAATCTTGATATCCCGCAACTGCCTGGGATCAATTTCCTGCTGCTTGATGCGGATGCCGAACCAGCTGCGGCTGCGCGACACTTGATTACGATTAATCCGCACATCAAGGGTATTGAAGGGAATGTACAGGCCACCCAGGGTCATGCCGAGGCCCACCAGGCCAAACACATACCGGAACAGACCAGTGACAAAATCATCTCCCGGCAACCAATACACGGCGGTGAAGCACACCCCACATAACAGCAGCACAAAACTCATCATCTTCTGCCGCCCGCGATGGAAATACAGGCGTATCCAATCGGCACGTACTTCCAGACTCAGTCCGGTCCGTTCGCGCAGCCGCTGGGCCACCTGGGGACTGGCTAATGCCGCACTGACCTGCTGTTGCGCCTGGGTTGCCGCGAGCTGATCAGAATCGACCGTGATGTACTGAGAAACCTCCGCTGTAGCGAATACCGGTATCTCAAATGCCCGGTTATAGGGTATGCGCGCCTGATCACCTTCGATCACCAGCTTCCAATAATGGTAAGCAGAGCCAGAGGGTTCACTATGGGGCAGGTCGTCCGGCACGTTGAAGCGAAACTGCAACTGCGTGTCGGTACCCTGATGCCCCGCTACGATCGGGCCTGCTGTCTGCCAGAGCACTTTTTCTCGCCGCTTACGCTCTTTACCGCTGCCTCGCATATATGAGTGTATGCACATTAACGTGGCGGTATAGTTTGCCTTGCTGTGCTCAGATCCCGGCAGCGTGACTGTGCCGCCGACCTGACCACCAATTGAGCCGGGGTAAGGATCCAGGGTTAATTCAGTGACCCCATAGTGTCGAAACTGCCGGGTGATGCCAACCGCCCAACGCACCATGAATATACCGACCACAGGAAACAGGAGTCCCAACGCAGCCGGGTAATTGCCACCGCTGATTTCGCCAGGTAAAACAAACAACAACGGTAGAGATACCAGATTCCAGAAGCCGGCAAACCCCCACACAAACCACATCTGTTTTTTTGCCGTGGAACGAAACGGTTGCTGCCAATCAGGGTTCTGTTGCCAATCCATATGCCCAGTCCATCCATCATATAGGCTTCACACACCTGCTAGTTTGAACCAATCGCCGCGTATCCGGTGCGTTGTCTGCCATGCTTGTGACTCAGATCACGGCGCGTTGCGGCACTGAGTCGGTTTCTGAAGGCACAATCATCGTTGCTGCTTTCTTCTGCAAAATCAAGCTACATCCATTAGACTCGCGCCTTATCCTCCAAAGCGATTGCAGTACATGGATCTGATTGTTTTTGATCTCGACGGAACCCTCCTGAACGCTTCATCAAAGATCTCCGCCTATACCCAGGAGACCTTGGGGTTGCTGAGCGCCAAAGGCATTTTATATACAGTGGCCACCGGCCGTGCCCGGCATGGCACTACCGACATCCTCAAAAGTCACGAGTTCACCCTGCCTCAGGTTTACAAGAACGGCGTCATGATCTGGGACCCCCAGATGCAGGATTACAGCCATCACAACTATCTGAAAATGAGCGAAATCGAGCACGTGCTCACCGCGATGATTTCTGCAGGGGTTACCCCTTTCATGTTCACCATTGAACCTGGCAACGCATACGCCATCTACCACCCACCCCTGCAGACCGAGGCTGAGCACCAGTTGGTCGCAGACTTTCGCGCGCGTACCGGCGTGGCGGTGCTGCCCGCAGCGGAGATGCCCGGTGATGCCGACATTACCAATATCAGCGCGCTGGGTGCACCCAGGGCCATCGATAACATCACGGTGCAGATTGCCGACGAGGCGGATCTGGTCGCTTATGCCGGTGTCGCGATGGAAGACGCTGACCTGAAGTGGATTGATATCCATCACCGCGAGGGCAGCAAGGGGCGCGCCGTGGACGTGTTGAAAGCAGAATTGGGTGCCAGCAGAGTGGTCTGTTTTGGCGACAGTGATAATGACCTGAGTATGTTTGCGGTGGCAGATGAGGCTTATGCCCCCAGCAACGCCAAAGCCGAAGTGAAGGCCGCAGCGACTGAGGTGATCGGTCATCATGACGAAGATGCTATCGCCCAGTTTCTCCGCAGCCGCTTCGCGCTGAACTGAGACACGACTGGCCCGTCACCCGGGCAATTGTTTAAGCTGTCGTTTTCGAGCAAGTAGCCAACATGCCCATCGATCCAGCAACCCTGTCGCAGCTAGGACTTGATCAACCCATTGCGGCGACTGTGAATGGCCGTGTCAATGGTGTCACCAACGCCCCCGAGTGGGATCAGGCTTATCACCCCTGCGCAGAGGCCTACCCGGAACCTGATGTACCCCAGGGCGCGGTGCACAAGTTCGCGGCATGGACAGACACTACCGTTTATGCGGGCACCAGCCGCGATATCTGGGTGTATCAGCCCACCCGCCAAGCGGAGGCTTACCGCGTTATTCTGTTTAACGATGGCGCCTGGTATCTCAGTCGTCGCGGCCCGGTGCGCGCCACCAGCGTGCTGGATGTGCTACACCACAACCATGAGATTGCACCCACGGTGGCGGTATTCATCAACCCCGGGAAGCCCGACCACCACGTACGCGGACCCATCGAGTCTTATGACGATCAAACCGCCCAGCGCAGTTTTGAGTATGACCAGATGACAGCGCAGTACGGGCAGTTTTTATTTCACGAAGTTCTACCCTTTGTTGAGCAAGCGTGCAGCCTGACCATCAGCGATGATCCTCAACATCGCACGACCTGCGGTATCAGCAGCGGCGGGATGGCAGCGTTCATGAGCGCCTGGCAGCACCCGGACCAATGCCAGCGCGTGATCAGCCACTGCGGATCGTTCACCGACATCTGGGGTGGACACAACACGCCCTCACTCCTGCGCCACAATCCGCGCAAGCCGCTGCGCGTGTTTCTGCAAAGTGGCGAGAACGACGCCAACACCCCTTTCGGCAACTGGCCGCTGGCCAATCAGGCCATGGCCAGCGCCCTGCAATGGGCCGGTTACGACTACCGCTTTGAATTTGGCAGCGGCGGCCACAATCTGCAGCACGGCGGCGCAATATTTGCGGACACGTTGCGCTGGATCTGGCGCCAGGATTGACTGATAGCGTGATAGACGTGGCGCTGAATCCGGCATTCCTGAACACATCGGCCCCGGACGGGGCACCCGTGCAACTGGTGGAACTGCGCAACGCTGACG
>JBCCUW010000250.1:0-6620 GCA_039196385.1 Pseudomonadota bacterium | reverse complement strand
CTTCAGGGGATGTTATAGAAGCGGGCCGTTGGAACAAACCAGACTGGTATGCGGGGAGAATCAGAATGTGGACAGAACATCACATGGAGTTTTGGGAGTACTCAATTGACGCGTCGAACACTCAAATCAGATTAGAACTCACGCCATATCGCCCCGACTTATGGTGGGAACCATACGCTCGAGTCACGCCTGAGCCCGGTAAACTCGTGCTGCTAAGCAAGGGGAAACCCTATAACTCCGCCCCAAGAGAATTGGGTGACAGGGTAATAATGCACCCGACCGAATTTGGATCCTCGTTTCGAAACCAATGAGTTTTAGAGACTGTGGCCTTTTGCAGGGACAATAATGCCGTGTTTGGCGAGCGTAAAACGGACGCTGTGTTCAAGTTTGCCACCCGTGAACCTCTCAACAACCTGTCCATCGACCACCAGCATTACGGTGGGGATAACAGAAACTTTGTACTCTTGTTTTAAATTTGGATTCTCATCCGTGTTGATTTTGGCGAGCAGAAAACCGCCTCCACAGTCTTTTGCCATACTTGCAAGAAGAGGTGTCAGATAGTGGCAAGGCGGGCACCAATTTGCATAAAAGTCCACAAGTACCGGAGTTTTGTGTGATGTGTCTACAACCATTCGACTGAACGTTTCCTCGGAGATTTCACGTTCAAACTCACTATCTACCGTCGCAATCGCCGGTGGTTTCTTGCGCTTTGAAAGAAGAATTATGACAGCCAGAACAAGCAACCCGGCAATGATAATTAGATGCATGTTTAGACGCCTAACCCGCCGCCCGCGGCTGTAGCAGAACACTCACTTCGGTAAGACCTCCTTTCGACGTTTGATGCGGCTGATCGATCTAGTTGGCCGAGTTCAAGTAATCCACCGCAAGCTGACTCATCGCTTTGACGCCGGGCAACAGTGCTGCTTCATCCACATCAAAGTAGGGCGAATGATTAGGCACGGCTTCCTCAGGCGGAATGTTTTGCGGGCGGCCGCCGATGAAGAAGAAAAATCCCGGTATTTCTTCCTGATAAAACGAAAAGTCTTCAGCACCCGTGACCCGACCACTGACATAAACGTTTTCAGCGCCGTACACTTTCTTCAAAGTCGGGGCCATACGTGCGGTCAGGCGCGGATGGTTATACGTCACCGGTACCCCCGGGTCGATCTCCACATTCGCTTCAGCCCCGTGCGCCGCCGCCACATTAGTGGCGATACGACGAATTTTGGCATGGATGGCCAATCGCACCGCAGGGTCAAAAGTGCGAATCGTCCCACTCAACGAGGCACTTTCGGGAACAATGTTATTGCGCACACCGGCGTGAAACGACCCCACCGTCACCACCGCGGGGGCCTGAGTGATATCAATCTGACGGCTGATGATTGTCTGCAGGGCACTGACAATTTCACTGGCCACCACCACCGGATCAATTCCCGCCCACGGGCGTGCGCCATGGGTCTGTTTACCCTGCACCTGAATATCAAAACGTTGCGCGCTGGCCATAAAACCCAGCTCACGGTAACTGGCCGCGCCCGCCAGGCTATGCTGACCAATGTGCAGACCAAAGATGGCGTCTACCCGAGGGTTTTCCAGGACACCTTCCTCGATCATCAATTTAGCTCCCCCGGTTTCCCCTCTGGGCGCGCCTTCTTCCGCAGGTTGGAAAACAAACTTCACCGTACCGTGCAATTCGTCTTTAAGACCGGTGAGAACTTCAGCGGCGCCCATGAGTATAGCCACGTGATTGTCGTGACCACACGCATGCATCACACCCACTTCGTTGCCTTCATATTCGCCAATCTGGGTAGAGGCAAAACTGAGACCTGTTTTCTCGACCACAGGCAGTGCATCCATATCCGCGCGCAGCGCCACAACCGGGCCCGGATGGGCGCCTTCCAACAGGGCCACAACGCCGGTGTGAGCCACCCCACGGCGTACCTGCAGGCCCAGCGCCTGCAGATGTTCAGCCACCAGTTTGCTGGTGCGAAACTCACGATTGGATAGTTCCGGATGCTCATGAATATCACGCCGCCAGGCAATGACCTGAGCTTCCAGCGCCGCCGCACGTTCAGCTATTTGTGCCTCCAACGCCGCTTGCACCGGCAGGACCAGGAAAGCGAGCAGGACCGCGATTGAGAGTCTGCCAAAGTCGAACTGCCTCATCCTTTCACCCTGGTTTCACCCTTCACAAATTAACAGCCCAAGCTTAATCCGCTGCGGGTTTAGAGTACACTGGCGGGTCCTACGCATCGCGAAGAAACCATATCTGGAGGGAACTATGGACTTTGATCTCAATATGACCGACGAGCTACTGGCCACCACCCGCGCGGTGCGCAAACGACTGGATCTCAGCCGACCGGTCCCGCGGGAGTTGATAGACGAATGCCTTGAACTGGCCATTCAGGCCCCCACCGGATCCAATTCGCAAACCTGGCGCTGGGTGGTGGTAGACGACGCTGACAAACGCAAGGCCCTGGCAGATCTGTACCGCAAAGGCGCTGAAGGTTATTTGACGGAAGCCGGCGAGCAGGCAGAGGCCACCGGTAACGCCCAGACCAAGCGCGTGTTCAGCTCTGCCATGTATCTGATGGAGCACTTGCACGAAGTGCCCGTGCACCTGATACCCTGCGTGCAGGGGCGACCCGCAGATCCGGCGCCTTTGATCGCCGCCGGTGGTCTGTATGGCTCAATTTTCCCCGCGGTGTGGAGTTTCCAGATGGCCGCGCGTGCACGGGGCCTGGGCACCGCCCTGACCACCCTGCATCTGCTGCACGAAAAACAGGCTGCAGAAATCCTGGGTTTACCGGACGACGTGCTCCAGGTTGCATTGCTGCCGGTGGCCTATACCAAGGGTACCGATTTCAAACGCGCGAAGCGCGAGCCGGTGGCCAATATCACGCATTGGAACAGCTGGTCTTAGCGGTCCAGCCGCTGTCTGATCTCCGCTTCAAATTCAGGGAAATAGCGGTTGATATCCGGCAGGTCGAACTCCGCCAGAATGGCAGTGTTCGGCTCGCGTTCAAGCAGAAAGCGGAAGGCCTGCACCAGGACAAATTCATGGGTAACGGTGGCGCGACACAATGCCCGGTAATACTCCTGGCTCATATGTACCTTATGCACCGTTTCCTGTTCACCTTCTACAACAACCTGATAAAGGTTGGCGTCAATCATATTTACGCTGATCATTGCACCCTCTTATCCACTAACTTTTTATCGCATCGAGACAACCCATGAGCAGCCAACTGACCCGCCAGATTGAATTGCAGCAACAGCTGCAGGATTTATGGCGCAGAGATTTCCCCCTGTCCAACGCCATGGGCATCCAGGTTACCCAGTTTGCGGAGCATACGCTCACCACATGCACACCACTACAGGCAAATACCAACACCCACGGGACCGCCTTTGCCGGCAGCCTGTACTCGGCTCAGGCACTCACCGCATGGGGCGTTCTGTACCTTGAACTCGCCAGCCGGGAGATCGACGCGTCCATCATCCATGCCAACGCACAGATTGAATTCAGCCAACCCCTTGCAGCGGAAATCGTGGCGCGCTGCACGCTGGCAGACGCTGACGCGCGTATGGTGGCCTTGCAAGACAAGGGCAAACTGCGGCTGTCTCTCACAACAACGGTCACAGCAACACAAGCCGACATCGTGAGCAATTTCACCGGCGACTATGTGATTCGCCTGAATCGCTGAGGTCAGTATTGATCGTATTCGTCACCCTGACCTAGTCTGAATACTACCGTACTTTGCAGTCCCTGCACCGCCCGGGACTGGCCATCAATGACCGGTGCCTTGAAGCGCCAGCTGCGCACCGCCTGTAACGCCGCCTGATCAAACACCTCCGCCGGCTCTGCGTCGACCACATAAGCCGCTACTACCTGGCCTTGCGCTGTGATGTCGTAGCCCACCACCACCTGGCCTTCAATACCCGCCGCCTGGGCCGCCTCGGGATACACGGGGCCCTGACCTGACAGCAACTGCAAGGGACGATCTCCCGACGCACAGCCACTGAGCACGGCTGTCAGCAGTATGAGCCGCAGGACCTGGCGCCCGACTTCGTATTGCCGATATCTCTCAAGCATGCGCCGGTACCACCATGAACTGTCGCTGAGGGTCGTTTGCCGGGCTCGATACGCCTTCCCGGTCAATCACTGAAGCACCGTCGGGGGCATACTGCAGAATGTAAGACTTACGCACGGCTTCCGTCAGGTTGGCGCCAGTGCGGTGGGGTGTCAGACTGGAAAACACGACCACCGAGCCGGCTCGCGCAGGCATCGGCAGGGCATCATCGGGATCCTGTTCAAAACAGCAGAATCCACGCTCTGTCCAGCGATGGGCGACCGTACCCTGCAGATGTTGGCCCGGAGCGATCCAGGGACAGCCATTGTCGAGCGTGGCATCGGTCAACGCGACCCAGCAGGTTAAATACTGTTGCGGTTCAACAAAGGTATAGCCGTTGTCCTGATGCCACGGAAAGTGGTCCTGCATACCAGGGTATTTATACACCAGCTGATCCCAGTACAGTCGCACCCTGGCGTCGATCAGATCTTCGCACAGGGCAGCCAGCGTTGGGTGCGTGGCAAAGTGACGTGCCATTGCGCCGTGGGTGTTGTCCGTCACGACATGCGCCCGAAAGACAATCTGGTTGTGGTGGCCAATACTTGGCAGGTCTGCCGGCAGGTCCTGCAGACCCTCGTTAGCCGCCTCCGCCAGCGGATCCAACTCTGCCAGCAGGGCGGTAATTTCAGCCTGTGTAAACACTTCTGGCAGAACAAAGCCGCCCACTTCCCGATAAGCCCGACATTGGCCGGCATCCAGTAATCGCGGCGGATGTTCAGGCTGTTGCCAACTGAAATCTCGATTCAATTTGTGCTTGCGCATAGTGTTAGCATGGCATCCGCAACCACGCCGAACAAGCGCCAACCGGCAGGAATTGAGGAGTGCCTATGACAGGTCCGCAGATGGACACACACCAGCAGAAGCACCAGCAGACACGCCAGCAGGTACTGGTGTTGTACCTGGAGACTTCTGCGCTCGACAGCAAAGTGGTGGCCTGGAGTGAGTACGATGGTACCGGGCGCAATCTGCATATGGCCGGTGACTCCGACAAACGCCCATACCGCACCGGGCTGGCTGCCCTTCAAGACGGCTGGCGCCTGTTCCAGGCCAGCCAGCTACAAGCCCACAACAGCGGTGATGAATTTCGCACCGGCTATCTGAAATACGAGTTTTTCTTCGAAAAACTCGTGTCTTTCGAACCAGGACAATCATGAGTAGAGAATGTGGACATGAACAAACACCAAGCTGAGACAACGTCGCTGACCACGGCGCAGATGGCTCATTTTGCTGCGCGGGGGTTTGTGACGCTGACAGGCGTGGTCCCAACCTCGATCAACCAGCAGTTTCTGGGTGACATCGGTGACGCGTCACCGCGCCCAGACACACCGAAAGGCCACTACGCGAATATCATGCAAGCCAGTCTGATCCCCCTGGTTGCCCCCGGCACGCCCATTGCTCAGGCTTATCCTGCAGACTCCGCCCTGCACCAGCTGTTACAGGTACCAGCGGTGGCCGGCGCCATTGATAGCCTGGTAGGCCCGGACAGTCTGTTGGATCATCACTTTCTGCACATTGCGTTTCCACCGCACATGTACCCAGAGGAAGCCCCCCCGCTGACTTCGCAGCCTACCCACCAGGATTCCACCATCGACCCGCGCCAGGCCTTTGACGTGCAATTGCTCTATTTCCCCCACGAAGTAACACCGGATATGGGGGGCACCCGCTACATACCGGGCAGCCATTTGCGCGTGGTTTCTGAAACAGCGGTTGCCCGTTATCAGAATATTGTTGGTCAGCAGCATGTGGTCTGCCCTGCCGGAACTGTTGTACTTTTCCATATGGGTTTATGGCATGGCGGCGGTCTGAACCGGTCGGAACAACTGCGCTATATGTTCAAAATCCGCCTGTCCCCAACCCAACGGCAGTGCCGCTTATGGTGCGACGAGCCCCTTGAAAAAGAAGCTTTGAGACCCATATTCTGGACAGACGGTCAGCCGGATGAAGGACACCTGCACCAGATTCTGACCACACCGGAAAAGTGGTTTGAACAGGATACCGGTCGCCTGGAGTACCTCAACCGCATCCGCTTCTGGCGCTACATCAGTGGTGATGAAAACTTCGATGCCGACTATTGGCTGAGCCGCATTGAAAACGAGTACACGTGAGGAAAATTCGTGACCAAGCCCCAAGCTGAACAACCCGGCCAGACCGCAACTGACCCAGCCTCTGTCGAGGCGGAGACAACAAGCTCGTCAGCACCACACGATCCCACGGAAGCAGCGGAACCAGACCAGGGGCTGACGTTCTGGCAAATGCTGGCCAGCACCGGAGCGGCGGCGTTCGGCGTCCAGTCCAGCAAAAATCGCAAACGCGACTTTACCCGTGGTAAGGCCAGCCACTTCATTCTGATGGGCATCGGCTTTACGGCAACGTTTGTGCTGCTGATGGCAGGCCTGGTCAGCTTGGTATTGCGTCTGACCTGAGGGGCACCCGCCTGAAGGGGCTGTGGAGCTAACGTGCGGAATTCCCCAAAGCGGTCGCACAATTCCGGCCCGG
>JBCCUW010000249.1:0-6627 GCA_039196385.1 Pseudomonadota bacterium | reverse complement strand
CCAGCCTCTATAATGTCTCCAAGGTACCGGTTCGGTTACCGTTCCGCAGTAACTACGGGGGAATCGATGAGTTGGGTGGCAAGCTTTTGCTGGTGGATCGGCAAGGACCAGCCTGGCTGCTGGACGATAACTACAAGGCTGAGCAACTCTCGTTCACGGTGCCGACCAACACTGAGGAGTATGTTGCCAGTCAAATTGCATTTGAGAAACTTGAGCCCTACCGGCAAAACTGGACAGGACGTTCACAGGCGCGTTTCGGTGTCCGAGACATACTGGTGGTACCTGATCCGGATGGCGCCACTCTGTGGGCATCCTACTTTCGCTGGTACGAGGCAGAGGCTTGTCTGACGGTTAATGTTGCGGGCCTGGCGCTAAACCTCGACGGCACGCCTCGACAATCCGCCAGCGCCTGGCAGCACGTGTACGAATCCACCCCCTGCCTGGGTCTGGACGAAGACGACGGCTACTTGTGGATGGAGGACGGCGGCGGCCGTATTGTGCAGTTTGATGATCACCGCCTGCTCCTGACCATTGGTGACTTTGGCTACGATGGGATGAAATCCAAAGGCAAACTGCGCCCCCAGTTGGATGACAACCACTACGGCAAAATTATTCTTATCGATCTCAACGGTGGTGCGGCACAAATTCACACCAAGGGTCACCGCAATCCCCAGGGGCTTGTGGTTGCGGCAGACGGGCAGATTTACTCAACCGAGCATGGTCCTGTTGGTGGTGATGAACTGAATCTCATCACGGCCGGTGCGAACTATGGGTGGCCCGTGGTCAGCTATGGGCGCACCTGCATTGAAGCCGGTAGTTGTACAGACGACGACGGCTTGTCTGGTAATTCACGTTTGAATTGGAACATCGGGGAACACGCTGGTGATTTTCAACGGCCAATTTATAGCTGGGTGCCGAGTATCGGCATATCGAACCTGATTGCCGTGCGCGGAACCCTCTTCGAACGTTGGAAGGACGACCTGTTGGTTTCTTCACTCAAGCAGAAGACACTTTACCGTGTGCGCTTACGGGATGGACGTGCAGCGTTTGCCGAACCTGTTATCAACCTCGGTCGGCGCATTCGCGATCTGATTGAAATGAGTGACGGCCGTATCATATTAAAGCCTGACTCCAACGTTTTGTTTGTCCTGACCCCAGACATATCCAGGCGCACCAATGTGATTGCCCAATGCTCAGCCTGCCATACGTTTATGCAGGGGCAACCGCACGGCATCGGTCCCAACCTGTGGGGAGTATTCGGTAGCGCAACCGCGGCCCAACCAGGATTCGAATACAGCGCAGCGCTCAGTGCAGCAAAGACAACATGGACGCGTGAAAAACTGGCTGAGTTCCTGAGCAATCCACAGTCTTTCGCGCCAGGCTCGTCAATGGTTTATGAGATGCAAAGCGCAGAAGATGTCGAAGTCGCCATTGACTTCCTGGAATCACTCAATGACTGAGTCAGATGGCTCACTCTTCCCGTCTCAGCGAACGGAGCGCGTCTTAAGCCTGCCGACACTGTGCAGATATGTGCTGGGTGCGGCCGCTTGTTTTTTGTTCATTGGCTTCGTGCGTCAGGAAGCACCGTGGATGATGAGCAAAGTGCTGGTGCTGGTCGGTTTCGGTTTTGCGACATCTTATGTTATTGGTGAGTTTTTCCTGGACGCAATCCGTAATCCGGAAGCGGGCTGGGCCAGTCGGATATTGCGCGCGGCGGTTTTTGGTACGTTGATCTGTTTGCCAGCCGCTGTTCTTGCTTACGCCACCATCGACCAGATTGGCCATATTCCTCTGATCGCAGAACTGGTTTTTGTTGTTTCCCTACTGATCATCAGCCAGCTGCCACTTGCCAAAGCGCTGTTGTGGGTTGCCACACTGGTTGCTTTTGGCGCCAGCCTTGCGCCGTCTTTCAGCAGTGAAGCGCGCAGCGTTGTTACGCAGAAATTATCCGGTCAACCCAAGCCAACAACTGTCAGCAGCGATCAATTCAGCGTTGCATTCAGTGCTCTGTATGACCTCAAGTTGACCGCTGTTGAACTTTTCGTGCCGAGAAAATTCATGCCGGGCGGTGCGCTTAGTGTGCTCGACAGTCAGCATACGCTGTTAGTCAGTAGCGACGGTGAATTGCGCCTGCTGACCTTCCCCGAGGCGACCGTCCGTATGTCCGATGCGCAGGCGAATACGCCGTTTGAACGCACCACCTTCGATCGTGACGTAGCAAATGCAAATCGCTATTTCCGTGTGACCGGTATGCTGACTGAACATGTTGAAGATACCCGTTACCGCGTATGGCTTTCGTATCATCACTGGCACGTTGAGCAGCAGTGCGTCACGCTGAGAATTGCCGAAAGTACGCTTGACCTAGATGGCTTTGGCGAACATTCGCTGAATTGGGATACGGTGTTTGAGTCGACACCCTGTCTGCCGGCTGCAAGTATGCACAATACCACCGGCGGCAAGCTCACCCATTATGAGGAAAACAAGCTGTTGTTGACCGTTGGTGAAACCAGCATGGATCATTCTCATCTCGCCCAGGACGAAAGCGCCAGCTATGGCAAAATCCTGATCCTCGATCGCGCTGACTGGTCCGTTAGCCTGCTCAGCAAAGGCCATCGCAATCCGCAGGGACTTCTGGTTGACGCTGAGGGTATCTGGTCAACAGAACATGGCCCTCAGGGCGGCGATGAATTTAACAAGATTGTGCCTGGCGAAAACTATGGTTGGCCACAGACAACCTACGGGACTGAGTACGGGCTCAAAACCTGGCCGGGCAGCACAACCCCAGGAGTGCACTCTGTTGGCACCCCGCCGCTGTATGCCTGGATTCCTTCAATTGGCGTGTCCAATCTGATTCGCGTTGAAGGCACGCTGTTTGACGCCTGGCGGAACGACTTTCTGGTTGCTTCTCTGGATGGCGGGGGCAATGGTTTAGCGCTGTTCCGGGTAAAAGTACTGGATCACAAGGTCAGAATTGTAGAACGGATTGACGTAAAAACCCGCGTCCGAGACCTTGTTGAGCTACCTGACGGCCGCTTGTTGTTGTGGGACGGTGTCCGTTCACTGCATCTGGTGGAGTCAGCTAGCCATGTATTCGCCAGTTGTTATGGGTGTCATGCCCTGCGTGACGATACGCACGGAATAGGCCCGGATCTCTGGTCGGTGGTCGGTCGCGAAGTGGGTTATCACGAAGACTATACTTATTCAGAAGCCATGCGCGCGTACGGTGGTACATGGACCGTAGAGCGTCTGGATGCGTTTCTGGCGGATCCACAGGGTGAGGTGCCAGGTACCTCAATGAATATGCCAGGGATCAGTGATCCGCAGTTACGTCGTGACATCATTCAATACATTGATAAGTTGTCCCAATGAGCGTTAAAACTATGTTTAGCAGCAGGTTGGTTTGGCTGGCGATTATTGCTGTGGCTGGTATTGCGTTCGCCTTTGTCGACATCAGTCCCGGTAACACTGATGACACGGCGTTTACCGAAAACTGCGCTACCTGCCATGTGCTACCCGACATGCAAGGTTACGGACCTCAGGACATGGCGCCGCTCGTCGCGCGGATGCGTACTCAGTACGACCCAACCTCGATCCACATTACAGATAGTGAAGCTGACGAAGTCATTAGCTACTTGACTGCCGCTGCGGTTGCAAACGACTGGCAGAACAGTTACGCAAACGCCAACTTGTTACCTATACCGAAGGCCGCGGCAGGGAATTTTGTGGTAGAAGTTCTGGCCGACCAACTCAACTTCCCAACCAGTTTGAATTTTGAACCCAGCGGTGATTTGTTGTTGCTGGAACGCGGCAGCATGGCCAAAGATAGTCAGGCGCAGCAACCCCCTGCTCTATTACGCTATAACATCGACACTGGTGAGATGTCTGCATTGGGGTACGTTGAAGATGCGGATGTCATTCCTGCCCAGCGGGAAACTTACAATGGCGGTGCCATGGGCCTGGCACTAGACGCGGACTACGCTGTCAATGGGCGTTTATACATTTGTTATCATCATCTCAAAGATGTTAACAACGAACGCTCTGGCGTTAACCGTCTTGGCGCGTTTCAGGTGGATAACAATTCACTGCAACCAGAAGCATTACTGGTGGACGGAATCTCGGCTGGTCGGGTGCACAATGGCTGCCGCGTGGTGGCGGGACCAGAAGGTCATCTGTTTTTTGCCACGGGTGAAGGCAATGACAAACGTAACGCTCAGGCTCTGAATTCGCTTGCCGGTAAAATATTGCGTATTCATACAGATGGATCCATACCGAATGACAATCCCTTTCCAGATTCACCCATCTGGTCGCTCGGTCACCGCAATCCCCAGGGCTTGGCAATTGATCCTGTGACCGGCCAGTTATGGGCAACAGAACACGGTGTGGCCACACACGATGAATTGAACCAGATTCTTCCAGGCAAAAACTACGGTTGGCCATACTGCGCGGGTGATACGGATTACGGAGAACTTTGGGGTGGTAAATGGACAACCCAACAACGACTGCGACAAATCCGCCGTACTTCGCTGGATTTTGAATCGTTGCAGGCGACGGCAAAGCAGGTCTGGGGGGGACGAACCGCGTGTTTTGGTGATGGACTTAGTGAGAAAAACTACTTACCAGCGGTTAAATCGTTTTTTCCAAACCGCAGTGTTGCTATATCGGATATGGTTTTTTATCAAGGCAGTGCTTTTCCAGCCTGGCAGGGAAGTATGTTCTTCGTCACGTTGAAAACTGCAAGTCTGGTGCGGGTTGCACTGCATGAGAACCTTGTGGAGACCACTGAACTGGTTATTGCGCATGACGACCCAGCTAATTACGGCCGTATGCGTGATGTGACTGTTGGCCCTGATGGTTATCTCTATATCATCACCAACGTTACCAATCCGGCCGAAAGTGCCAACGCCAGACCGCAGAATGAACGCGGCGGTTTACTGTTACGCGTGCGCCCTGTGACGCTGGCTGACGGAACATGACGGTTTGTCTTGTTGTTATACCCTGCCAGATAATATACTGATAAGCAGTTCGCGATTTTGCCTTTAATTACGATTCACTTACATTATAAAAGGCAACTGACTTACCAGTTTTGATACCGTATGCCGACCTGAGGTTGGCGAGTGCTCAAATTAAATGACTAGCGGAAACAAATATTCCGGCGGCAAGCGATTACCTGAATTCTTTCGGTACCTGTGCCTGTTCGCGCTGTTTGGGAGCCTGGCCAGCCCCGCGTTTGGTGCGGAAATCCTTTTTGTAACAAGCACGAATACCCCGCCGAGCAGCGATCAGGTATTAATTGATCGACTCACGTCCAATGGTCACAACGTCACCACTGTTGAAGATTCAAGCTCACTGCCGGGAGACGATCTGGGCAAAGACTTGATCGTCATTTCTGCTACGGTTCGTTCGTCCGACGTGAACACGAAGTTCAAGTTGTCTCTTGTGCCGGTTGTCACGTGGGAAGCCTTTCTCTACGACGATATGGGTATGACCGGTCCGGTTGCCAATGTCGATTACGGCGGCGATTTTAATCAGCAGTCGATCGAGGTTACGGGTACCCATACGCTGACCGCGTTTCTACAAGGTACCGTCGCGGCCAGCATCGTCAACAACAGGTTCCGCTGGGGCATTCCGAACAGCAATGCCATTGTGTCTGCGCACATCGTCGGCAATCCCGCCAAACCTGCTATTTTCCATTACGAAACCGGCGCTGTCATGGTTGATGGGATTGCACCGGCCAGACGTATCGCCTGGTTCTTTGACAATGGCACCCCGACTAATTGGAACAATAACGCGCGCCAATTGTTCGACACGATGATTGAGTTTGCGCTGTCACCTGACACCAATCAGGCACCTGCGGCTACTGCCGATGCGCCCAGTAGCGCCGAAATTGACGCGACCGTGCAGCTGGACGGTGCGTTTACCGATGATGGTCTGGCCACACCGGTCAGCACTCAATGGTTTGTTGACGACTCGCCAGGTGGAGCGAACGTGTCCTTCGATGATGCGTCTGATCCGCAGACCACCGCAACATTTGATACAGCGGGCACCTACGATCTGCGCTTTCGTGCATCAGATCCGCAGTTCAACACCGATGCCCTGGTCTCGATTGAAATCAGCGAGGATCCAGTGCCGGGCGGTGGCGACGTGCTGTTTGTAGCTCGGCTGCCAGCCAACCAGGCAGATCAGATCATCATCGCCCGCCTCCAGTCTCAGGGACTGAGCGTGGAGTCTATTGACGATGACCAGGTTGAAACCTCCGATGGTAACGGTAAAGACCTTATTGTCATTTCTTCGACAATTTTGTCTTCGAAGATCAACACTAAATTCACGAATTCAGCAATACCGGTTCTTGTCTGGGAATCTGCGCTTTATGACGACCTGCAGATGAGTAATTCACGGGGTACGCAAGGTGGTCAGCAATCAATTGCAGTGACCGGCGGCGCCCCATTGGCGGCTGGACTTTCCGGCAACGTGCAGATCGCAACAACCAACCAGTCCGTGCGCTGGGGGATCCCCTCGGCAGGTGCTGAAGTCACTGCAACGGTTGTTGGAAACAGCAGTCGCGCAACAATCTTCAGTTATGAGTCTGGCGCAAGCATGTTCGGTATGTCCGCACCGGCTCGCCGCGTG